>JAOUNK010000288.1 GCA_029881015.1 Gammaproteobacteria bacterium
CACCTAGCGGCAACAGGAATCCGTTGAAACCCACGTTCGGGTCTGTTGTGGGTCGGCCATCGCTATCGGTCGCCCAGCCCAGCGGAATTTCTTCACCGTTTTTTGCGGCGACGAGGAGCTTGCCGCCCGCCACGGCAGACAGCGAGATATCAAGGACGAACGGAAATTCGGAAAACGTCGGAACGGCGACAGCGATCGGGTTATTGCCGGTGATCGGTCGACTGCCACCGGTCATGACCATATTGGGTGCGACATTCGACATCGCAATGCCAATCATGTCGTGTTCGAGTGCCATGCGGGCGTACAGAGAGGTCGCGCCGCAATGATTGCTGTCGATGATGCCGACCGCGGCAATGTTGCTGGTCCGCGCGAGTTCGAGCGCGCGTGACATAGCCGCCTTGCCAGCAACGTAGCCGGAGCCGTTATCAGCTCTGATGACTTCGAGAGACTGGCTTGCCTTCACCGTTTCGAGCTGAGGCCTGCCGTTCATGCCACCGCTGCGAATGCGGTCCAGGTACTTCCCGACCCGGAGTACGCCGTGCGAGTCGATGCCCCACAAATTGGTTTGCACCAGGCAGCCGGCGATATCCTGCGCACCGGAGGCATCGCATCCTGCCTTCTCGAAAATCTCTGTGACGAAGGCCTCGAGGATCGGTGCGGAAACGTAGACAGTGTTGTCGGTCATTGCTGGCGGAACTCCATAGGTATCATTCGGGGCCGAACAAAGAGCGTCCCTTAACCGCCATGCTGAGGCGGTAGATCGAATGGCTGGCAGTGATATACAGGTCTTTCAATTGCTCGCCACCCCAGGTGAAATTGGCGGCGATCTCGGGTATCTCGATGATGCCCAGTCGTGTTCCCTGCGGATCGAAAACATGAATCCCACCCGAACCGCAACAGTACAGATTGCCGGCACTATCGACTTTCATGCCGTCTGCAACACCGGGCTCATCACCGGCAACGCTCGCAAAGGTCCGGCCGTTGTCGACAAGCCCGTCAGTCGATACGTCAAAGACGCGAATGTGCTGCCGGTCGGTATCGTTGATATAGAGGAGCGATTCGTCCGGAGAAAGACAGAGACCGTTCGGTTTTGCAAAATCATCGACAAGCAAGGTGGGTTCCGACGAATCGGGTTCCAGCATAAAGACGCCTTGGAACGCCAGTTGCTGGCTGCGTTCAACGCCGAACTTCGCTGATCTGCCCGAATTGGGGTCGGTGAAGTAAATACGACCGCTCTCGCTTACGATAATGTCGTTCGGGCTGTTGAGTTCACGACCCTGGTAGTGCGAGACGAGTACCTCGCTGTCGCCTTTGCGCGCGGAGCGGCTGATGCGGCTACTGGCGTGCTCGCAGGAAAGCAATCGACCTTGCCGGTCCCAGGTGTTGCCATTCGCCATGTGGCTAGGCCTGCGGAGAATGTCGAGCCCGGTCCTGGCGCACCAGCTATAGAGTGTGTCGCCGATAATGTCGCTAAAGACCAGGGAGTTGGTTCGTGGGTCCCACGCGGGCCCTTCGACAAACTCAAATCCGGTCAGAACCCGCTCGGGGGCGGCGCCAGGTGCGACGACTGCATCAAGGCCACAGACCGTTTGAGTGCTTGTGGTCGTGGCAGGCATGGCAATTTAGAAGGCTCTGCGCCTCACGCTGAAGTTGCATCGAGGCCAAGGCACTCGCGTACGGCACGGACCGCGTCTGATGCATCTTCACCGAACCCGTCCGCACCGATCTGCTTGGCGTAGTCCTCGGTTATCACTGCCCCACCGACGACTATCCGCACTTCGTCCCGATTGGCGAAGTGGTCTATGACCGGTTTCATCTCGCCGCGTGTAGTGCTTAGCAATGCGCTGAGACACAGCACCTGTGCGCCGTTGTCTACGGCTTCCTCAAATGTCTCGATTCTGCAGTCCACACCGAGGTCGTCGACCTCGAACCCGGATCCCTTCAGCATCATTACAACAAGGTTCTTGCCGATGTCGTGCAGGTCGCCTTTCACTGAGCCAATTGCGACCCGGGCAATGGGCTCGTGACCACCCTTGACCAGCAACGGGGCGAGAATGTCTACGCCTGCCTGCATGGCATGGGCCGAGACAAGCATCTCCGGAACGAACACTTCACCACTGGAGAACTGGTCGCCCACCTCGCGCAAGGCCGGGATCATCGTCACATTCAGGAGTTCTGCGGCATCTTCGCCGTCGTCGACCGCCTTCTGGACGATTTCAACCACCTGGTCTCGTTCGCCAAAGACAATCGCGTCGTACAGGCCGTCGTTGATAGGCATGAATTCGGTACCGCTTGGTCAGATGAGTGCCAGTATAGAATAAATGACGTCGAAGTCAAAACAATGACGCTATTAAAAACAATAGGTTATAGTTTCGGATTGTACGTACGTTTGACAACAAGGCAGTAAATATTGCATTCGAAGTACTTTTGGTGGGAACATCGTGCCCTGGCGCCTGGATTGAGTCGGGTTTGAGCAGGAGCAGTAGCATGACAGACACGGTATTGCGGTCGGCAAGCAAGGAAGTCGTAATCGGGTTCGACAGGCCCTTCGTCGTGATCGGTGAACGCATCAATCCGACAGGGCGGCGCCTGCTGGCCGAGGAAATGAAAGATGGCGACTACAGTCGTGTCATTGCGGACGCACACGCCCAGGTCGCCGCCGGCGCGCAGGTTCTGGACGTCAACGCGGGAATCGCGTTGGCTGACGAGCCAAAGATTCTTGCAGAGTGCGTGCAGTTGTTGCAGTCGATAACCGACGCGCCACTGTGTATTGATTCGTCCATAGTCGAGGCTCTCGAAGCGGGTCTCAGTGCGTATGAAGGCACGGCGTTGCTCAACTCCGTGACAGGGGAAGAGGAGCGGCTGGAGCGCGTATTGCCGCTGGTCAAGAAGCACGACTGTGCCGTGGTGGCGATTTCAAACGATGACACGGGCATATCCGAGGACATCGACGTTCGGTTCAATGTTGCCAGGAAGATAGTCGAACGTGCTAGTGACTATGGGATTTCTGCCAACCGTATCGTTGTCGATCCACTGGTCATGCCGGTAGGCGCTGTCAACACTGCGGGTCGACAGGTCATTGAACTTGTTGCACGATTACGCAAGGAGTTGAAGGTAAACACGACCTGCGGTGCATCGAACCTGAGTTTTGGGCTGCCCAATCGAAACGGTTTGAATGCGGCATTCATCGGGATGGCAATTGGTGGGGGCATGACTTCGGCGATCACCAACCCGTTGCATACCGAATTAATGCAGGCAGTCCGGGGTGCAAACGTCGTAATGGGGCACGATCCTGAGTGCAGGGAGTGGATTCGGACCAACCGTCCTGCAAGCGCCGAAGGATCACGACGCCGTCGACGCGTAGCATCAAGTTGAGAGGCTCGTTTCAGGTGACGGTATGAAGGTTCGAGGTATCGACCATTTCAATGTCCGGGCATCGAGCGGGTTGCTCGAGCAAACCCGGCAGTTCTATTGTGACGTTATCGGGCTAGTCGTCGGCGATCGTCCCCCGTTCGAGGAGTTCGGTTACTGGTTATATGCGGGCGAGCAGGCCGTCGTGCATCTCAGCCTGGCGGGCGAAGACGAAGAGCTTGCGCGGGACGTCCCGACCACCTTGAACCACGTTGCTTTCGCATGCCAGGGTCGCGCCGGGTTCGAACAACGATTAGCAGACGCGGGGATTCGATTTCGAACGGCCGAAGTTCCTGCAACCAGTGTCTCCCAGATATTTACCGAAGACCCGGCGGGCAACGGGATCGAACTCAGTTTCGGAGAAGAAGCTTGAGAGGACTGCGGGTCCTGGCCTGTTTCGCACTGTGTCTGCTCGCGTCTTGTTCAGGCGCACAAGACATCAACGTTTCGCCCTATATTGGAAGCCTGGATGAGTTGTCGATAGCGGTACTTCGCGAGCGCAGCTATGGCTCGAGACTCAAGATCGAAAAACAAACAGCCAGAGACGACCGCGACCTACTCATTGTTTCGTACCTGTCCGATGGCCTCAGGGTTTATTCGAGAGTGGATATTCCAGCACAGCCGGCTCCCGAAGACGGCTTTCCGGTCATCGTTTTCGTGCATGGGTGGCTGGGAATCGAGCAGGCGCCTACCAGCGATTTCTATATCGAAGGTGACGGCAACTACCAGGCGATGATCGCGGATTACGTTGCAGCCGGGTTCGTTGTCTTCACCCCGGGCTGGCGTGGTCATGGCACGGTTAATGGCGTGCCTGCAGATGGAATCGAATTCATGGAGGCGTGGGACAACGGCAGCTATATCAGCCCGGTGTTCTACGCGATCGACGTCCTCAATTTGCTCGATGGTTTATCGACCTTCGAGGGCAACAAACTTAATGTGGCCAATGTAAACCTGGTCGCGCATTCGCAGGGCGGGGATGTGGCACTGATTGCTCTTGCCATCGCAGGTGAGGGGTCTCGCGTGGCAACAGAGATCTCGTCTGGCTCACTCTGGTCAGCTTGTTTTCCATCGCGATTTACCCAGTTGGAAACATACGAGGCTATGCAGAGCAG
>JAOUNK010000289.1 GCA_029881015.1 Gammaproteobacteria bacterium
GCCGAGTACCAGGCCCTGCACAAGACGTGATGCAGCGACGCGCAGCCGCGCATGAGTCCAGTGTGCCAAGATGCGCATGGTCGTCATAGCCTGTGGACTTATTCGTGCCCAACCCACTTATTGACACTCATGGGTTCAGCAAGTCCGCTGCTGAATACGTCGCTTTCCTGCCACGGCAGGGACTGGCTCCAGAAGTAGGCTTTGCTCCAGACATAGCCCTGGCTCCACACGTAACCTCTGCTCCATACGTAGCCCTGGCTCCAGACATAGCCCTGACCCCACAGGTAGGCTCTGCTCCAAACGTAGCCGTCAGCGTCCAGCGGATCGCCGTTGCCGTCCATGATGTAGAAATTGCCGTTGGCGTCCTGGTTCGCAGGCCCGCCGAAATGCTGCTGGCCTTTCAGGTCTTTTCGAACATTGAGGCCGACATTGGCGCAACCCGTCGCGGTTGACTGTACTGCTGCGAGCGCGTTGACAAGTCCTGCGCCTTGCTGAAAGACGCTATAGCCAAGATTACCTCTTTCATCGACGGCGGGTTGTGCCGATGTCATCAGGCGACACTTGACGTCGTCGGGTGAAAGCTCCGGCTCGGCCGCCAGCATGAGTGCTGCGATACCGCTGGTAATGGCTGCGGCCTGTGATGTTCCGGACATTGCAAAATGCCGCTCGGACGACAAGAGCGAATCAGGATGATTGGCGCTGATGTAGCTGTCGTAGGGCAGCGCCGACACGATATGTCCGCCCGGCGCGACGACGTCCGGCTTTACGAAGCCTTCATAGGTCGGACCGACCGATGAAAATGACGTGAGCGGATCGTCTTCCGGGTCGGTCGTCGAAAAATTGTCGGACATCGCGCCAACCGTGATCACGTACGGAACGTTGCCTGGAACGCCGACGGTCATCGGCTCCGGACCGCTATTGCCTGCGGACACGACAACCACGATACCGGCCTCCCACGCAGCCATCACGGCCTGGTTCAGGGGGTCATCCCAGTAGTAGGACTGCGGCGGCGCGCTGAACGACAGGTTGAGCACGCGAATATTGAACTTCGAGCGATGCGCGACCACGAGGTCGATGGCCTCGATGACATCGAGGTAGTTGCCACTACCGTCGAAGCGAAAAGCGCGAACGGCAATGATATCTGCCTCAGGAGCGATTCCTTCGAAGACCTTGTTCGACGCGTAGCGGTTACTCGCAATGATATTGGCGACATGCGTGCCATGGCCGTGTGGATCGTCGGCAACGTCCTGTCCTGTCGTATCGAAACGGGCGACCGGAGATTTCTCGAGCATCGTGTCGGCCTCCCACCAGAGGCCGGTGTCGATAACGGCAACGCCTATGCCTTTGCCACGTGTGTGAGCATTATGTACATCCGGGGCGTTGACCTGAACCGGGTGCTCGTACGGTACGGAATCCAGCATGCGAGACAACTCCGACCACTCCAGGAAACCGTTCGCTTCGGAGGACCGGGTGAAATCGGTTGTCCCGTCTGTTGACGTCGGTGCTTCCTCAACCAGTGATTCTTCGGCGGGTTCCTCATTCGATGTGCTAAGCGCAACGCTGGTGTCCGCCGCCAGCTCCGTCGTCGACGCGTCTACAGTCGTCTCGCTCCTCGTGCTTGTTCCTGTGTCGTATTTTTTCTTGCCATTCGTTTGCACCTCACGGTTTTCGTACGCGCGGACTCCGGCTCGAGAACGCAGGCTTTCAAGCTGCTCTTTGTCGAGCGTTGCGCCAACGCCGTCGATGACGGGCAGCCGACTGATGATCGAGCCACCAACACGCAGTACCTCTGCCGCCGCCGCGTCGGACGAGTCGGCACGGACAATATACGTTGCTGTTGTCGCAGGTACCCGTTGATCCTCAGCCTGATCGTCGACAGCGCGTTCGGCGAAACTCGGTACGCTAACGATCGTCAATGCGATCAGGCCAACCAGCACGGGTAGTGTGCGAATGTGCCGTATTGTTGAGGCCGTCATCTTGCTGCTCCTTAATTGCCGACTGCACGAATGTGATGTCGCCGTGTGCCGGCTTGATTGGGATAGCAATTTCATCAATTCCGGGGCGATACAACGTTGCAGGCCGTTCGCCTACGGCGCGGGCAAGTGTGATCCAGATCACATAACGGTGCGGTTAAATCGTAGCGGCAATATCGAGTGATGACGTCCGGCCCAGCGCCAACTCCGCCAGGTAATCTTCAAGGCTCGTCGCCGGCAACGGCTGGCACAAGTGAAAGCCCTGCGCCTGGTCACAACCTCTTACGCGCGCCAACTCCAGTTCGGCCGCCGACTCGATGTTCTTCGCAATCATGACTGCGCCGAGATCAGTGGCGATCGCCCGGGTAATTAAATAGGTGCCGGTACCGCTGCTTCCATCTACTTCGGCCGGAGCCCGGTCGTTGGCGATCTTTACGCCGTGCGGGGACAGCTTGCGCAGCGCGTCCAGGCTGATTGTCCCGTCCCCGAAATCGTCTATGATCAGTCCGACGCCTGCCTGCCGCAGCTCGGTAAACTGACTTTGCACACGGCGGTTGGAATCAACCAGGTCATTGGCAATTTCGAGTTCGATGGTATCTGCTGCAAGCCCGAACTCCGCGAGCGCAGCCAGGACCCGATCCGCGAAGTCCTCGCAAATGACCTGTTCGCGACAAAGATTGATTGTGGTCTTGTGCTTGTGGCCCAGATCACGCCAGGCTCTTGCCTGTTGGCAAGCCGCACGCAGCGCCCAGTCCGATAGTTGACGAGTCGCCTCGCCGCTGGCGAGGCGACTAAATACGCCGGCACCGGAGATCATGCCCAGGAGCGGATGCGGCCATCGGACCAATGCTTCGGCGGCGACCACGCCGCCGGATTCGAGATCAAGTCGGGGTTGATAGTAGATTTTGATTTGCGAATTTTGTAGCGCACTGAGAAGCTCCGCCTCCGCATCTTCGTCGCTGTCGCACATGCTTGCGATCGAATTTGCATCGGCGAGGCGAAGATCGACGCCCTCCACTGCGCAAGCTCGAGCCGCCGCGTGTGCTGCCTCGATGAGGAGCTCAGCAGACTGGCCGTCGGACGGGAACACAGCCGCACCTACACCCAGGGCCAGCCGGCTGTCGCTCGACGTGACGGCCCCTGCCGCCGCCGCAAGTATCTCTGTGATCGTCGCCTGGGCCGCTGTCCCGTCAACCAGGACCAGGAAGTGGCGATTGTCGAGCCCGGAGATGCACAGCGGTGCCGAATCCGGCACGTCGAGTCGGGCGATGCGGCTGTCTTGGCACAAAACGTCATTGATCGCCCGGCTCGCCTCGGCGAGTAGTTCACTGGTTGCCGGATCCGCAACGTCGATCTCGGTGATCTGCGTATAGGCGAAGCACAGCACGGCTAGCTGCCGTTGCCGAAAGCGCGCCTTGATGATGCGGTCCTTCAGCGTCAATGTGAATAGATGCTGGTTGGGGAGTCCTGTCGACGACTCCACGTACGCCATGCGAAACAGCTCAGCCCGCGAGTGTTGTTCGTCGACGTGCCGGTGGATTCGGATACTGACCTTATCGCGCCCGCGGGCCTCGATCTGAAATTGCCAGTCCGCGTGACGTCCGCCGATGTCGGTAACAAAACACTCTGTACGAGATTCGCGAGAACGGAGCACGCTCTTGATCAACGACAGAATACTCGACCCCACCGGTTCCGTTACGAGATCGAAGAGCGTAGTGTGTACAGCGCTCTCGGACCCATCGACTTGCAGCTCACCGGGCTGAATAACCTCGAGAATATGACCTTTGCGGGACACCAGCAGCTCACTTCGATGGTGTTCCGCAGCCGGCAGAATCTCGGCATCTGCAGCGGGCACACCCAGCCATTGAACCAGACGGTGCTGCAACAGTGACCAATTCACCGGCTTCACGAGATAGTCCGCCGCGCCAGCCGCAAACGCTTCGGCTATCTCGCGCTCACCATCGCAGCCTGTGATCATGACGACAGGCGGACAGGCGTCTCCGAACTCCTTGCGCAATTGCCGGCAAGTTTCCGATCCGGTCATGCCCGGCATGACGTTGTCCAGGAATATCAGGTCTGGTGGCAGATCCAGCGCCGATAGCAGCGCTTGCTCTCCATCATCGACGCAGACCACTTCGAAACCTCGCTGATCCAACGCATGTTCCATCAACACCTGGAATGCAAGATCGTCGTCCGCAACGAGTATGCGCCGTACGTTTTCACTTGGACTCAGCATTCTACCCTACGTCCCGGTTGCCCGGATCTGGCTGAATTTGTCGAAGCTGCGGGGGAATGTGACGGTCATGCATGTTCCCCCGCTTGCTGGAGAGGCGACCTCGATCGTGCCGCCCATCAACTCCGTCAGCTGCTTGGTGATCGTCAGCCCTATGCCCGTACCCTGGGCCGCGGTCGGCAAAGAGCCGTGTTTTAGCCGCACGAAAGGTTGAAACGCCTTGTCGATATCTTCGCTTTCGATTCCAATGCCCGTGTCCTGCACCTCGACACATACACAGTCGTCGTCAGTCTCGAAGTAGCGA
>JAOUNK010000290.1 GCA_029881015.1 Gammaproteobacteria bacterium
GGCCATGCGTTCCATGAGGTAGCGGTTAACCGACGAGCCCACGCCGAAGCTGAAGATGCGGCTCGCGCCGATGCGCTTGTGTACTTCACCCAGGATCTCGATCTCGTTGCCGATGTAGCCGTCAGTCAGGAACGAGACGAAACGCAGCCGCGCCGGGTCGTGCGGGAAGTCGAGCGCCGCCTTCACGCCCTCGATCATTTGCGTGCCGCCACCGCCGTTGAGGTTCGCGAGGTAACGCCGCGCGTGTTCGATGTTTGCCCTGTTCGCCGGTACCGGCTTGCGACCGAACTGGCTGGCGTTGTCCGAGAAGCGGATGATCTGGAACGTATCGCCTTCTTGCAGGTGATCGAGTGCCGCCAGCACGGCGTCCTTCGCCTGCTCGAGTGGCGTGCCGTGCATCGATCCGGAGGCGTCGATGACAAACACGAGCTCCATGTTGCGGCGTTCCAGGTCGTCCGTGGCGTCCGGCGGGTACAGCATCAACGTGAAGTAGCCCTGCTGCGTCGCCGGGTCCACGTAGGTCAGGAGGTCGGACTTCATCGTGTCGCCCGCGACGCGGAAGTCGAGGATGAAATCCTTGTTCGGAATTGTCGAGCCGGCCGCGAGCTGTACCGAGGCGGATTGCTCGTTCGCTTGTGTCGCCACGATCTTGTGCGTCGAGCGCAATTCCTCGATGTCCACGCCCGCGTTGATCGTGACGTCGATGCTGATGTCATGCCCCGAACGTTCGTCGGGCCGCAGGTACCGCACGCCCGTATCCTGCGTCGTGGTGTCCTGGCGCGGCAGCGCCTTTATCGGGTCGCTGTGCCCGGGCGGGTTGTAACGCGGGCCGACCACGGTCGGGAACACGAATGAATACCAGCCGTCGTTGTAGGCGAGCGTATGGAAGTACTTGATATCGACGTCGATCGACTTGCCGGGTTCGATGTTCGCGACCTTCTGCTCGAAGATGTTCGGGCGATGCTGGACCATGAGGCTCGCCCGGTAGCCTTGTGAACGCGCGGCCTCGTAGATCTCTTTCGCTTCTTCCTTCTCCCGCAGGATGCCGCGAATCTTTCTTTCACCAATGATCATCAGGAACTCGCTGACGGCGGCTTTCTCGGGCAGCGGGAACAGGTAAACCGCTTCGATCTTGCTGTCGAAAGGATTGGTGAATGCCTGCCGCACATTCACGGTGCTGATGTAGCCGTCGATCTGTGCTGTGACCGCGGTGTGTTGCAGTGGGAGAGGCACTTCTTTCGAATCCACGGTGGCGACCATGGAACCGGTGCCGGGGTCGTCGGTCGATGCGGCGGTGCCTGTTGGTGAAGGTTTCTGGATGACCCAGATCTCTTCGTCGCTGGTGTAGGGGAGGGCGTCGCCGTCCGCCGATTCGCCACCAAAGCTCGCAGTGTTCAGGCTGCCTGGCGTCGAAGAACGATTTGTGGGTCTCCAGGTTCTTTCTTTCGAACCCGTAACAATCACTTCTTCGACTGCGGCGTCCGCACTCCGGTCGCTGTCGCGCTCTGGCATGGGCGCCGGCGCGGAACCGGGTATTGTGTTCATTGCGCAGCCCACAACCAGTCCCGCGGTGGCCGCGAGTATGGCCAGCCGATTGATTCGCCTACGGTTCATCTTGATCATTGCTTGCTCCCTTCAGCGATCTCGAAACTGATCCCTGCGTTTATTCTTTTTCCCTGGTAAGTCGATGCGACGATCAGCCGCGTATTGAACTTCGGCGCTTCGTCACCGGACAGCACCAGGTGCAGCGTCGTGACGCGTACCCGGCCACGTGGCAGTGCACTCTCGTCGTCCAGCGAGTAGTCGGCGACGACGATGCGATCCGCGCGGCCGTTCTCCACCGCATCCCGGTCGTAGTAGGGCGCGCCGTCAAATGCCGTGCTGTCACCGTTCTCGACGCCGACCACCTGCATCCTGCCGCTTACCGCAAAGAACTCGAGCTGCCATGCGGCCATCGGCTCAGCGGCGTCGATATACACATCGACGGATGCAAACCGGATCGGTTCGTCGGCCAGTGCCGGCGATGCGGCGAACAGCATTACTAGCGCGATGACGCCTAGCCAGCGGTTCACGATGCGTCTCCGCTGTTGGCCAGCGCCACGACTCGCATCGCGAAAGCGTCGAGCTCGGCCTGGGACACCTTGCCGTTGCTGCGGCGTGCCAGGGTGAGGACATCGGCGATATCGATCTGGCCCGAGTTGTCGACGTCGGCATAAAGCGCGTCGTCATCCGTTCCCAAGCGGTTGCTGAACGGCAGTACGAGCACGGCAAGCACCACCGTGGCGGCGACGGCATACCATGCGCGTGCAACGCGGCGCCGCCGTTCGGGCCGGGCCGCAAATTGCTCGCGTGCGAGGTTCGCTATCGACCGGTCGACCCTGGCTGTGATCAGCGCGCCGGGCTTGTCCGCCTTTTCGAGTTCGGCGACCAGCTCGTCGGGCAGTCCTTCGAGGTTGTCTTCTTCGTGCATAGTGCTGCGCTCCTTGAGTATTAAGCGCAGCAGCCACCCGAAAGGTTCATTTTTCGAAAAAGTCTTTAACGCTCGGTAGCTTACGCATCGCCTCGACAGCCTTGTGGAGCCGGGATTTCACGGTGCCGAGCGGGATGTCGAGGATCTCGCCGATGGCCTGCAGGGAATGGTCGTCGATAAACCGCAGCGTGATGATCTCGCGCTGACCCGGGGTAAGGCCGCGTAGCAATGCCACCAGGTCGCTCGAGTCCCGGTAACCCGGGGCGGCGAGTTCGTCCGGGTCAATGTCGCCACTAGAGCCGGCCTTGCTCCCCTTGCGGAGTAACGAGATCGCGTTGTTCTTTGCGACGACATAGAGAAGCGTCCGCAGTCGGGCATCGAGTCTCAGCCCGTCACCGGGCGGCGGGAACTTCCCGAGGAGATAGCTGAACGTGTCCTGCAAGACGTCGAGCGCGCGGTCGGCATCGCCGACGTAACGCAACGCAACCCGAATCACATAGTCCTTGTGACGTGCATACAGCGTTTCGAAGGCCGCGATCGCGTCGTCGCGGCCACCCGTGTTGCACAGGTCGACCAGTTCTGCATCGCTGTTGTGATTCAGCCTCGACATGGAAAAGACCGTATCAGATTGTGCGTAATCGAAGGAGCCTGGTGCCGAAACGTGCGTTTCTACGGCGAAGCTCCGCTAAGCCAACAAAGCAAAAACCAGTAGTCCCTGACAGCTCGTTTGGTTGCTCCCCAATCGTGCGTGCCCGGCTCGGCGAAATGCGGGCTGGGTCACAGACTGTGGTGTGAATTTCCTCAACACTCCCAGCTTACCGGTGTCGACGAATGCAATGCTGCTCCTTGTCGCCGGGATAGGGATTATGTTCAAAAGGGAGTTTGTGATGTGGCAACGGATTGATGCGGCTGCGCTGATACTGCTGATCCTGGCACCGTTCGCGCTGGCCGGCGCGGAGGACCTGTCAGGGGCCGATATGAAAAGCCTTGACGGCCAGGTGCAGGAAATCAAGTCGGACGTCCTGAGTATTGCGTCGGAGCTCAATAACCTCGAGGAACGCCTGCTGTATCCATCGAACACGCAGTTGTCTGTGTTCGTTACGCTGGCGCCCGAAGAGACATTTCGACTCGATGCGGTCCAGGTCATGATCGATGGCGAAATGGCGACGCACCACATTTACAGTTTCAAGGAACTGGAAGCCTTGCAGAAGGGCGGGGTCCAGCGGGTCTACACCGGCAACGTCCCGACCGGCGACCACCAGATCAGCGTGACTATCAACGGCAAGCTGAAGAACGGCAGCGATTTTAGCGAAAGCAACAGTTTCACGTTCTCGAAGGGCGTCAAGCCCAAGGCACTCGGCGTTACCCTGGCACAGCCGGGGTTCGGTAGCGAAGCGATTCAGGTCGGAGACTGGTAAGCGATGCGGCAACCGCTGCCCCTCAAACTGACGCTTCTGTTCGTCGCCGCGCTGTCGTTCCGCGACGTCGCGGGCGAGGAGCTCAATGATCTGTATTTTGGCGAGGCTCTCTACGAGGCTTACCAGGGACACTATTTCGAGGCACTCGAACGGCTGGATACCGAGGTTCGTCAGCACGTTGCCGTGGATGAACCCGAACTCGATACGCTTTACGTGCATTTTGCGGACGCGGAATTCTCGCTCGGCGACTTCGAACTTCGTTACCGCATGCATCATCGTGCAGGCCGTGCGATCAAGGCCGTACTCGAGGGCGCGGTGGAAGAGACCGTGCGCAACGACGCCGCCTACCGCCTGGCGAGAATTCACTTCCAGAAAGGGCAACTCGACGACGCGATGCTGGCGCTGGACCGCATCGAAGGCGACATCCCGAAGGCCATCCGTGACGATATCGACTTCCTGCGTGCCAACGTCTACCTGGCCCAGGAGCGGCCAGAAGAATCAATGCAAAGCCTTGAAAAGCTTCAGAGTTCCGACAGCTACGGCGGCTTTGCCGCATACAATCTCGGAATTGCATACCTGCAGAGCGGTCGTCGCAGCGAAGCGCTCGAGCAGCTCGAGAA
>JAOUNK010000291.1 GCA_029881015.1 Gammaproteobacteria bacterium
GGCACTCGCGGACAACGAAGCAACGATTGTTGCGGAACTGCTGGCGGCCCAGGGTAACGCCGTGGATATCGGCGGTTACTTCCGGCCTGACGATGCACTCGCGAGTGCGGCCATGCGGCCGAGTCCAACGCTGAACGCGATCATCGAATCGATCTAGTCAGCCGCTTCCCGATCCGTCTTGGTGAACAAGTCGTCGCCCCACTCCAGGGCGACGACCTTGTTGTCGAAACCGATACGGAATTCGACGAGCATCTCGAAATCCCAGTCCTCGAATTTCCACAGGAAGACGTTGTCGTGCCAATGGCTGAAGCGCACTTCGCGTAACGCCGTATTGGCGACCAGGTCGTCGTCATCCACGGCGAACACGAGTTCACCGAACGCGTCGTTGGAGTAAGTGCCCGCAAATTCCTCGAGCGGCACGCTGGTTGTCGTTCCCTCTCGCCGCAGGGCATGGAAGTCCTGCTGCTCCGCCGCCGCTGCCGCCGCGTTGCGTTCGTAAAGATCGAAGATGTCGGCGTTCCAGTCGCGCCGGTCATCGCCGCTCGAGTTATCCATGACGTGCCACAGGAGCGCGTGCCGAAACTCGGCATGATCCCGGTTGGCGAGCATGACCACCGCCCGCTTCGCGTCACGATCCAGCCCGATAATGGCAACGAGCCCACCGAGGCTTCCCGTGTGGAAGTCGATCATGCGTCCCTGGAAGTCCTGCTGAAACCAGCCAAGCCCATAGGTGCGCCAATGCGGCTGCGTCAGTTCGACGGTCGGGTAGAAATCCGCGGCGGCGGCAAGCTGAGTCGGTTCGAACATCTGCGCATATTGCGCCGCCGACACCAGTCGTTCACCGTCGGCGGTCGTGCCGCCTCGCAGCAGGAACTGCGCCCAAAGACTCATGTCGTGAATGGTCGACCAGACCGAGCCCGCCGGCATCCGGTCGTCCTCGGGCAGGTCGAACGGCGTTCTCACGAGCTTGTCGTCCCGAAAGAAATGCGGCTGCACGAATGACTGGTCGCCCGGCATGTCGCCGCGCGCCGCATAGGTTTCGTGCATTCCCAGCGGCTGCCATAGTTCTTCGGCCAGGTAGTCCGCCCATTCGCGACCATCCAGGTTCCTGATCAGGACCCCCATGAGGTCGTACATGGTGTTCTGGTAGATACTGGACGTCCGAATCCCTGCCGCCCGCTCGACGTACCGCAGGCGCCGAATCTGTTCTTCGATCGGCATGTCCAGGAAGAAGGACCACGAGTCCGTCGATGGCAGGCCGGTGCGATGGGCGAGCAAGTCCCGCACGGTTATTTCCTGGTCCATGAAACCATCGGCAAAATGCAACTCGGGAATATGCCGGGTAACAGGATCGTCAAGACTCAGCTTGCCGTCGTCGACGAGCATCAGGACGCCCATCGCAACCATGGCCTTGGTCGTCGAAGCGATTGCGAACCCGGTGTGTTCGTCCACGTTCCGGCCATTGTCGATTGATGTGCTGCCGAACCCCTGCCGAAACAGGATCGCTTCGTCCGTTACCACTGCGGCTGCGGCGCCGGGTGTATGCCAGAGTTCCATACCGCGTTCCACAAACGTCCCGACGTCCGCGTACTGGGCGAACGAGGACGACGAAAAAAGCGTTACGGCTGCGATGGCGCCAAGACGGAATGCGTTCATGGTTTTCCCTTGTTCTTATTTGAACGGTAATGCCGTGTCGGCTTTGATCTCTTTCAGAACGATATTCGAACGAACCTGCGACACACCCGGAAGACGAAAGATGAATTCGTCGAGAAATGCATTATAGGCGTCGATATCCTGGACCACGACATGCAGGTGAAAATCCGCCTCGCCACTCGTCGCCAGGCATTCGAGCACCTCGGGATGACGGTGCACTTCCCGGATAAACCGGTCGACGTTTTCCCGCTCGTGGCGCGCCAGTGACACGTGGACCACCGACGAGAAGCCGAAGCCTGCCTTGCTGCGGTTCACGACGACAGCATAGCGATCGATGATGCCTGTTTCCTCGAGGCTCTTTACGCGGCGCCAGCAGGCGGAACTCGACATGCCTGTGCGCTCGCCCAGCTCCTGCATGGTGAGCCGGCTGTCTAGCTGCAGTTCCGAGAGGATTCGGCGGTCTTTGCTATCTAATGTCAATTCTGTCCCGATATTCCGGATATTTTGAAACAGTATACCGTTTTTTATCCCTTTTTCGGGATGATAGGCACCCCTTTTCACACGCTTGCGGCGATACTGCATGGTCATGATCGACAATTACGAACTCGTTGATCGCTACCGGCGCGAGTCGGGGCGAGTCCTGATGACCGGCACCCAGGCACTGGTCCGTATCGCGCTTATGCAACGCACCGTGGACGAGGCCGCTGGACGCAACACCGCGGGCTTTATCAGCGGCTACCGGGGTTCGCCGCTCGGCATGGTCGACCAGGAACTCTGGCGCGCGCGCCGCTTCCTCGAGGAAAGCAATATCGAGTTTCTCCCGGCCGTTAACGAGGACCTCGCCGCCACCGCCGTACTGGGCTCCCAGCAAGTGGAATCCGATCCCAACAAGACCGTCGATGGGGTCTTCGGCATCTGGTACGGCAAGGGACCCGGCGTCGACCGGGCCGGCGACGCGCTCAAGCACGGCAATGCCTACGGCAGCTCGCCGACCGGCGGCGTACTGGTTGTTGCAGGCGACGATCACGGCTGTATTTCTTCGTCGATGCCGCACCAGTCAGACGTGGCCTTCCTGACCTTCATGATGCCGCACCTGAATCCGGCCAGCGTCGCCGAGTATCTCGAGTTCGGGCTGTACGGTATCGCGCTGTCGCGTTTCTCCGGCATGTGGGTGGGCTTCAAGGCCGTTACCGAGACAGTCGAGTCGGCGATGTCCTTCGACCTTCCGCCCTATCGGCAATTCCAAACCCCAAGCGATTTCGTCGCGCCGGCAACCGGGCTGCATTATCGCTGGCCCGATTTCCCCGGACCGCAAATCGAGGAACGCCTCGAGGCGAAGAAAGCGGCGACGCTAGCCTTCGCCGCGGCCAACCCGATTGACCGCAAGATTTTCGACGTACCGAAAGCGCGCTTCGGCATTGTCACCACGGGCAAGGCCCACCTCGACCTGATGGAGGCACTTCGCCTGCTCGGTATCGACAGGGACGAAGCCCTGCGAATCGGGCTCGACGTCTACAAGGTCGGCATGGTTTGGCCGCTGGAACCCACGGGCGCCCTGGACTTCGTGCAGGGCAAGGACGAGGTCCTCGTCATCGAGGAAAAGCGCGGCATCATCGAAAGCCAGTTCAAGGAGTATTTCTACGATTATCCGGGCAGGAAACCCAAGCGCCTGGTCGGCAAGGAAGACGAAAATGGCGCGCGGCTGGTCCCCTGGATCGGGGAACTCTCGCCCAGGGAACTCGTGCCGATCGTTGCCCGCCGCCTGGACCTTGCACGGGGCGGCGATCGCTTCCGGCTGCGCGCAGAGGCACTGGATCGGCATCGCGGCGCCAGGATCGAGGTCGAAGGTGCGACGCGCATCCCCTACTTCTGTTCCGGCTGTCCCCACAACACGTCAACGAGGGTACCCGAGGGCTCGAAGGCGCTGGCGGGCATCGGCTGTCACTTCATGGCGAGCTGGATGGATCGTGACACCGACGGCCTGATCCAGATGGGCGGTGAAGGCGTCAACTGGATTGCGAGGTCGAAGTTCAATGGCGGTGAGCACGTATTCCAGAATCTCGGCGATGGCACGTTCTATCACTCCGGCTCGCTGGCGATCCGGCAAGCGGTTGCCGCCGGGATAAACATCACCTACAAGATCCTGTTCAACGACGCGGTGGCGATGACGGGCGGCCAACCTGTCGATGGACCGCTATCCGTGCAGAGCGTCGCCCACGCCGTGCGGGCTGAGGGTGTAGAGCGCATCGCCCTGGTTTCTGACGAACCCGAGCTTTTCGACACGCACGACTTCCCGGCCCGAACCACCATCTCGCAGCGCCGCGATCTCGACGTCGTGCAACGCGAATTGCGCGACATACCGGGCGTCACTGTCCTCATCTATGCGCAAACCTGCGCGACGGAAAAGCGCCGTCGACGCAAGCGCGGCAAGCTCGTCGATCCACAGAAGTTTGTCGTCATCAACGAGCTCGTCTGCGAGGGCTGCGGCGACTGCGCGGTCGAATCGAATTGCCTGTCCGTGGTGCCCAAGGAGACCACGTTCGGACGCAAACGGCAGATCGACCAGAACAGCTGCAACAAGGATTTCTCCTGCGTCAACGGATTCTGCCCGAGCTTCGTCACGGTCGAGGGCAGGATTGAACGGCCACAGGCCGCGGCGATGTACACCGAGGAACTCGATGACGCGCTGCGCGCACTGCCCGGCGCCGAGATACCCGCTATCGACACCTGCTTCGACCTGCTGGTTACAGGCGTCGGCGGTACAGGCGTCATTACAGTGGGCGCCCTCATCACCATGGCGGCGCATCTCGAAGGCAAAGGTGCCAGCGAGCTCGACTTCATGGGGTTTGCGCA
>JAOUNK010000292.1 GCA_029881015.1 Gammaproteobacteria bacterium
CGGCGGCCTGTCCGCGCACGGCGACCAGGCTGACCTGGTGAAGTGGTACGGCGCGTTCCTGAACCGCCCCCCTGTGTACCTGGTGCACGGCGAGAGTGAAGCGCAGGCGATACTGGCGAAGCGTCTGCGTGACGACCTGAACGCCCCCGCGTCCATCGCGGAACACGGGCAGATCATTCGCATCTGACTAGACGTTGAGCAGCAGGTGCTCCCGTTCCCAGGGGCTGATCTCACGATGGAACAGGCGCATCTCTTCGCGCTTGACCTCGCTGTAGATCATGCAGAACTCCTTGCCCAGGATGTCGTGGATATCGCCGGCGTCGTCTTCAAACAGCGTCAGGGCTTCGTCGATCGTGGTGGGAATGTCATAGGTATCGTCATCGAGTTCGCCGACGGCGGGCTCGCCTGGCTGGATTCTCTTCTTCATGCCGAGATATCCGCAGGCGAGGCCCACGGCGATGGCCAGATACGGATTGCAGTCGACGCCAACCACCCGGTTCTCGATGCGGCGGTCCTGCGGCCCGGAGTTCGGGACGCGCAGGCCCGTGGCGCGGTTGTCGTAACCCCAGCCGAAATTGGTGGGCGCGCTGGAGCCTTCGGCCTCGAAGCGCCGGAAGCTGTTCACGTATGGCGCCATTAGTGGCAGCGTGAGCGGCAGGTATTTCTGGCAACCGCCGAGGAAGTGCATGAAGCGCTCACTGACACTGCCATCCTCGTTGCTAAAGATGTTCTTCCCGGTCTTGACGTCGACGATGCTCTGGTGCACGTGCATGGCCGAGCCCGGCTGGTCACGCATCGGCTTGGCCATGAACGTGGCGAACATCTGGTGGTTCAGCGCGGCCTCGCGAATGATGCGCTTGAAATAGAACACCTGGTCGGCGAGATAGACCGGGTCGCCATGCGTCAGATTGATCTCCACCTGGCCCGCGCCGTCTTCCTGGATGACGGTATCGATGGCCAGGCCCGCATCCTCGGCAAAATCGTAAATGGTATCGATCACGGGACCGTAGTCATCGACCGCCGACATGGAATACGACTGTTTCCGGGTACCGCGCCGGCCGGTGCGGCCGACCGGCGCCTCGATCGGTTCGTTCGGGTCGAGGTTGGGCTTGATGAGGTAGAACTCGAGCTCGGGAGCCACGAGCGGTTTCCAGCCGTGCCCGGCGAACAGATTGACGACGTTCTTGAGTACCTGACGCGGCGCAATGTCGACCACCTTGCCGTCGCGTGTGTACAGGTCATGAATCACCTGCAGGGTCGGTGTCTTCGCCCAGGGGACCGCCTTGGCCGTGGACATGTCCGGCTTCAGTACCAGGTCGCCTTCGGCCCACTGGTTCTCGATGTCCATCTCGACGTCTTCGCCCGTAATCGTCTGGTAGAAGATGGAGACGGGCAGGTAAGTCTCGTACGTCGGACTGAATTTCCGCGCCGGCATGGCCTTGCCGCGCGAAATGCCGGCGAGGTCCGGGATGATGCACTCGACCTCATCGACATCGCGGCCATCACGATAGTTTTTGAAAGCCAGCGGCAAATCGTCCAGCCAGCTCGGTTCACGCTTGGACATGGTGTAACTCCGGTTCGGGCCTCATGGCACGAGTTCGCGTAATATCGGCCAATCATAGGGGCAGCTCGAGAGTTTGCAAAGATATGAAAAAAAGAGACTTCCTCAAGGTATCGGTCGCGGCCGGTATAGCCGCGGCAACGGCGAAGCCGTCTCTGGCGGCAAGCGGCGGAACTTCCGGTGCGCTGCAGGACATGACTGGCGATGCCGTCCCCATATCCGTTGCCGAACGCAAGGCGCGCGTCGCCAAGGCGCAGCGACTGCTGCGGGAAGCGGGCATCGATGCACTTGTCGTCGAGGCCGGGTCCGCGCTGGTGTACTTTACGGGCGTGCGCTGGTGGCGGTCCGAGCGTTTTACCGGCGCGGTCATTCCGGCCGATGGAGAGATGGCGATAGTCACACCGTACTTCGAGGAGCCGTCCATTCGCGAAAGCATGGCTTTCGGCGACGATGTCCGCACCTGGCATGAAGACGAAGATCCATTTGCGCTGATTGCCGGTGTACTCAAGGACCGCGGCACACGCAAAGGCAAGATCGCCGTTGAGGAAACGGTGCGCCACTTCATCGCCGACGGACTGCAGCAGGCGGCACCGGACTTCGACGTGGTCTCGGGCAAGGCGATAACGCGCGGATGCCGCATGTACAAGACGGCGGCCGAAATCGCGTTGATGCAAAAGGCGAATGACGTAACGATGGCGGCGTACCGGCACGTGTACGCCAATATCGACAAGGGCATGTCGCCGGCCGATATCTCGGCGCTGATGAACCAGGCAACGCAACAGCTCGGTGGCCGTCCGGGATTCTCGATGGCGCTGCTCAATGACGCCAGCGCCTACCCGCATGGCAGCGGTAAACCGCAGACGCTGCAGCCCGGCGGCATCATCCTTATGGACTGTGGCTGCTCGGTGCACGACTACCAGTCGGATATCTCACGTACGTGGGTGTTCGGCGAGCCCGACAGGAAACAGCGCAAGGTATGGAACACGGTAAAGCGTGGCCAGGAGCTCGCGGTTGAAACGGCGACGGTTGGCACGCCGGCAGGGAAAGTGGACGAGGTCGTACGGGCATACTACGAAAAAGAAGGCTACGGGCCCGATTACAAGACACCGGGTTTGCCACACCGGCTTGGGCACGGCATCGGCATGGATGGCCACGAGCCCGTGAATTTCGTGCGCGGTGAGGAAACGCCACTCGCGCCCGGCATGTGTTTCTCCAACGAGCCGGGTATCTACATCTTCGGCGAGTTTGGCGTGCGCCTGGAGGATTGCCTGTATATCACCGACGCTGGACCGCGGCTGTTCTCGGCCTTATCGCCGTCGCTCGACAAGCCGTTCGGATGAGACAAGGAACTTTGTAAGCGCTTCAGTCGCGCCGCTTCGCGGTCTTGAGATCTTCTTCTGCTTCCTTGAGCCGCGTAACCAGGCGCGTTCGCCGGCTTACCAGGCGGTCCCTGGCGGTGGATGATGCATCGCCGTCTTCTTTGGCCAGTAGCTCGATCTCGGCGTCAACCAGCTCGATGGACTTGCGAATCTCCTCCACGGAGGCTGCTTCCTCGGCCTTGTCGAACGCCAGGTCTTCCACCTGTGTCGAGGCCTTTTCTTTCGATTTGCGAGCGGGCCGCGGAATGATGCTCTTGCCCGCGGCGAGGGCGCGCGTGTTCATGAAGTTGGGCGATACGATCTCGATCTTCTCTGCATGCAATGCATCCAGCATGGACTCGCGCAACCTGGAGCGCGCCGAGATCAGGCTCTTGACGTCCTCGAGAAGTCCGGCGACACGGTAGCTGACTGAGAAATCACCGAGTTCCCGCACGTGCACGAAGCTGTCCTTGAGCCCTGAACGAGCAGCGGCATCGCAGAGAATTTTCGACACCCGGCTATGCGGGACTTCGTAACCGAGCGAGACCTCCGCCGCGATGATCGTTCCGGATGCGCGCACCACCTGCATGGGTTGCGTCACCATGTACAGGTTTGGAACGGTTACCAGGTCCCGGAATTCCGTCTGCACCTCCGTGTGCAGCAAGTCCATCTCGGTGATCCGGCCAGTAAGGTCGGCAACCGTAATATAGTCTCCGGGCCTCGCCGCTTTGACGGCCTTGATCATGATGCCCGCCATGATGTTGCCGATGAACGTCGTCGACGACAGGGCGATGGCGGCGCTGAGCAGAATGCCGATGAGGCTGAGCAATTGACCGCGCGTACCGTCGTTGATGGGTAAGGCGATAATGATGGCCAGCAGGCCCGCGAACGTGAGTGCCAGCATGATGAACTGGAATCGAAACTGCGCATCGGGCTTGTCGGCCCAGCGCCGCTTGAGGACCCGGTTGAGGAGAGCGAGGCCGCCGATCACGAGGACAAGTGTGACGAGCAATGGAATGAATGGAGTGGTTGCAGCCAGGACGCTGTTCATCAGGTTCGTCAAGAAATTCTCCGCGATTCGATGAGTGCCATGCGCTGAGTTTATGCCAATTCGGTGACCGGCACGACGCCAGACCTCAGGCTGGCGACCCGGCCGTCCGGGCAGCCGCTGGCCAACGAATCGAGAACCGAGCGCCCCCAAGAACCGGAGCGGCGTCCACGCTGGCGGCACCGCCGTGCAGTTCGGCAACGCGAGCGACAACCGCCAGGCCCAGGCCGTAGCCACCCGTCTCGCGGCTGCGGCTGTCATCGATACGCGCAAAGGCCTTGAAAACCTCGTCGCGAACATCCTCGGGGATGCCGCTGCCATCGTCCTCGACGGTCAGCACGTTGTACCCGTCTTCCAGTACAAGCTCGCAACGCACTTTCTTCCTGGTGTATTTCATCGCATTCACGAGCAGGTTGCTGACTGCGAGTTCCATGAGGTGCGGATCCATCAGGACTTTTTCAGCCGCCTCGCCGATGTGTATTTCAATGCGGGCCGCGTTGGTTC
>JAOUNK010000293.1 GCA_029881015.1 Gammaproteobacteria bacterium
TTGCTGATTGCACGGGCCATTGCCCGCGATGACATCGAAGAACTCCTGCCAGTCGATCTCGGAATGTTCGTAGTGCCCCGTGTCCTCGTTGAATCTCAGCTTCTCGTCGGGAACCGTCAGGCCCAGGAACTCCGCCTGCGGCACGGTGACGTCGATAAACTTCTGGCGGAGCTCATCATTGCTGAACCGCTTGATCTTCCACGCCATGGACTGCGCGGAGTGGCTCGATGCCGCGTCGTTGGGACCAAACATCATCAGCGCCGGCCACCAGAAACGATCGAGCGCATCCTGCGCCATCGCTTTCTGCTCCGCCGTCCCCCGAACCAGGGTCAGCATGAGCTCATAGCCCTGGCGCTGATGAAAACTCTCTTCCTTGCACACGCGCACCATGGCTCGCGAGTAAGGACCGTACGAGCAGCGGCACAGGGGAATCTGGTTCATGATGGCGGCGCCGTCGACCAGCCAGCCTATCGCACCGATATCCGCCCAGGTCAGGGTCGGGTAATTGAAAATGCTCGAGTATTTCGCCTTGCCGGACAGCAGGTCACCCACCATCTGGTCACGCGACACACCCAGCGTCTCGGCTGCGCTGTAAAGGTACAGGCCATGCCCTGCTTCGTCCTGCACCTTGGCCAGCAATATCGCCTTGCGCTTGAGCGTCGGTGCGCGCGTCAGCCAGTTTCCCTCGGGCTGCATACCGATAATCTCTGAATGGGCGTGTTGCGAAATCTGCCGGATCAGGGTGCGGCGATAGGCCTCCGGCATCCAGTCCTTCGCCTCGATCTTCTCTTCGGCGTCGATACGGGCCTGGAACGCGCCGAGCTGTGCCGCGGTTTCTTCGCCACGCGCACCGGGATCGGTCTTTCCCGCCTGGTCAAGGCCTTGCGTATACATCGGGGATCTCCTCGGGAGACACTGTTGAAATGTCACAGCTTCTCCGCATTTTCTCCATATTCCGTATCACTTTCAAGGTGAAATGATCGAATCCCCGCTATTCGTGGAACGCCCCCGAAACAGGGCGACGAGCGCGTCGTCCTGATTGCGGACCTCGACCGTGTAATAGCCGCTGCGCCGCCCGCGATAGTCCTCGACCGCCGAGGCTGTCAGCACGTCCCCCGACCTTGCAGGTCGCAGGAAGTCGATGTGTGCCGATGCCGCGAAACTTAATTGATCGTAGGCGTTGCAGGCAAATGCGAACGCCGTGTCGGCCAGGGAGAACGTCAGGCCGCCGTGCAGGACACCGAAGCCGTTGACCATGTCGTCCCGAACCGTCATGGTCGCCTCGGCCCTGCCAGGCGCGGGAATCGCGATTGCGATACCCAGCGCTGCCGAAGCCCTGTCCGCTGCCAGCATGGCGTCGGCACATTGCCGTGCGGTCTCCAGATCACTCATTGCTCAACCTCATGTCTTGTCGAGGCCACCGAACCGGCGCATGAACGAGCGCGCCGGCGGCGGCAGGGGCCCATCGGCCGTTTCCATCATCTTGTCGAGATGCGCGTCCGCAGGACCGTGTACGCCGCGGTAGAGATTGCGGCACAACTGGTAGGCCGCCGCGCCATGCCAGGCGGCCGGCAATAGCTCGGGCGGCAACCAGGGGTCGCGCAGCAGCACCTTGCGATACTCCTGGATGAGCAGCGTTCGCACGAGGAATGCCGCCTTCTCCGTAATCGCGCCCTTCCCGGACATGGCCTTGTAAACAGGGCGAAAGCGCCGCACGAACGCGGCGTAGCGCGCGTCGATGTCGTCGAGATTCCAGCAGTCTCGCGTCAGTTCACGCATGGCCGTTTCGCTGCGGATCGTCTGGCCACGCATGACCACGAGCGTGTCGGCGATGCCCAGGCGGCTCATGGCGGCATCCAGCTCCCCGAGGTCCGGTGAGGGGTGTGCAAGAACGTTCGCGGACAGCGGGCCAAACCCGAGCCAGCCGCACTCCCGCCGCACGCTCTCCTTCGTCGCCGTCTCGAGCCCCGACAGCAGCAACAGGCACCACTCACCGTCCCAGTGATCGGCAGGTTGACCGTAGATGCGACTCGTCGCTCTCTCGAACTGTTCCCGGCCCTCAGCCGTGAGGCTGTAGTACGACCGGCGGCCAATCTGCTGCGATTGCAGCCAGCCGTCCCTGGCCAGGCGAAACACGGACGTGCGCACGAGTCTTTCGCTGATGCCGAAATCCGCCATCGTGTTGATCAGGCTGCCGAGCCACACCGTGCCACCGCGCGGCGCGATGGCATCGCCAAAGACCGTCGTGATCAACGAACCCGCGCGCAAGGTGGGCCGGGCGCGGAATTCGTCAACCAGTTTTCTGCACGTGCTTTGGAAACTCATCTCGCGCCAGCTTGCTTTCGGTGGACCTGACCGTACAATCCGATACAGTTTTTTTCAAATTATTGTGAGTTTCGTATGACGAAAAAACTGGGCAACCTGGTGCTGGACCGATGGGTCGAGGGCGACGGAGACGGCACCGCTCTGACCAGCGCCGTCGATGGCGAAGCGGTCGCCACCCTTACGAGCGACGGACTCGATTTTGCGGGCATCCTGGATCACGCGAGGCGCGTGGGCGGGTCGAACCTGCGGAAGCTCACCTTTCACGAACGCGGCGAGATGCTGAAGGCGCTCGCGCAATACCTGATGGAGCACAAGCAAGAGCTCTACACACTCTCGACGCAGACCGGTGCGACCAGGAGCGACAGTTGGGTCGACATCGACGGCGGCATATCGACGCTGTTCGTGTTTTCGAGCAAGAGCCGGCGTGAAATGCCCAACGACCACGTCTACCTGGACGGCCCACCGGAGCAGATTTCACGCAACGGCACGTTTCTCGGGCAGCACATCTGTACGCCCAAGCTCGGCGCTGCGATTCACATCAACGCCTTCAACTTCCCTTGCTGGGGCATGCTCGAAAAACTCGCGCCGGCATTGATCGCCGGTGTCCCGGCGATCGTCAAGCCGGCCTCCAGCACGGCGTACCTGACCGAGCTCATGGTCCGCCGGATACAGGCATCAGGTATCCTGCCGGATGGCGCGTTACAGCTGATCTGTGGCGGCGTCAGCGACCTGTTCGATCACCTGAACTGCCAGGACACGATCGCGTTCACGGGCTCGAAGGGCACGGCCGAATTCCTGCAGGCCCATCCACGGGTCGTCAGCGACTCGGTAGCCTTTACGGCAGAAACCGATTCGCTGAACTCCTCCATCCTCGGGCCTGACGCCTTGCCGGGCACGCCCGAGTTCGACCTCTTCATCAAGGAGGTCACTCGCGAGATGACGGCCAAGGCGGGCCAGAAATGCACGGCGATCCGGCGCATCATTGCGCCGGCCCCGATCGCCGGTGAGGTCGTTGAAGCGCTGGCCAGGTCGCTGGGCGAAATCCGTATCGGCAATCCAGCCAGCACGGACGTCGACATGGGTGCACTGGCCAGCCAGGGCCAGCGTGCCGAAGTCCGCGACCGCGTCAAGGCGCTGGCGAGCCAGGCCGACATCGTCTACGGCGGCCACGACGAATTCGACGTTGTCGATGCCGACATCGGCAAGGGCGCTTTCTTCATGCCGACCCTGCTGCATTGCGAGAACCCGCTGTCGTCAGCGGCTGTTCACTCGGTCGAAGCGTTTGGCCCGGTCAGCACGGTATTGCCGTATACCAGTCTCGACGAAGCTATTGAGCTGTCCCGCCTCGGCGAGGGCAGCCTGGCCGGGTCGATCGTAACCAACGACGACGGCGTGGCGCGGGAACTGGTGCTGGGCACTGCTGCGTACCATGGCCGCATGGTCGTCATTAACCGCCACTGTGCGGCCGAGTCGACGGGGCACGGATCGCCGTTGCCACACCTTGTGCACGGCGGACCGGGACGCGCCGGCGGTGGCGAAGAGATGGGCGGAATACGCGGTGTCAAACACTACATGCAACGCACGGCAATCCAGGGTTCACCGCAGACGCTGACGGCGATCGGCCATCGCTGGGTGCGCGGTGCCGACCAGCTCGACCCGGGCGTTCATCCGTTCCGCAAGACATTCGAGCAACTTGCGATCGGGGACACGGTCGTTACCGATTCCCGCGAGGTGACGCTCGACGACATCCAGCATTTCGCCGACTTCACGGGCGACACGTTTTACGCGCATACCGACGAGGAGGCCGCCGCGAAGAATCCCTTCTTCGAGGGCCGCGTGGCCCACGGCTACCTGATCGTGTCGTTCGCAGCAGGGTTGTTTGTCGACCCGGAGTTCGGCCCGGTCCTTGCCAACTACGGTGTCGACGACTTGCGCTTCGCCCAACCTGTGAACTACGGGGATTCGCTCAGGGTGCGGCTGTCCTGCAAACAAAAGACCCTGCGCGCCGGTACCGGTTATGGCGAGGTTCGCTGGGATGCCGAAATCACCAACCAGGACGAGGAAATTGTCGCCCGGTACGATGTCCTCACCATGGTCGCGACCAACGAACAGTGGGCCTCCGTGCAATAGGTTTCGGT
>JAOUNK010000294.1 GCA_029881015.1 Gammaproteobacteria bacterium
CGTGTCGATTCCCGCAACCACTGCGAGCCATTCGCCGGCCTCGCGCAATCGCAACGCGAGCGCGTGTGCCTCCCTTGGCGATGCCGCGTCGATGGAAAAAAGATCGTCACCGCAGCGTGTGAGCACGAATCTCGACTCCGTTGGATTCCAGCACGTCGCGCACGGCCCGAGCCTTCTCGGCGGCACCCGGCGTATCGCCGTGGATACAGAGCGTATCGGCGCGTACCTTGACGATTTCACCATTCCTGGCGGTCACCTCGCCGTCTGCGGCCAGGCGCACTGCCTGGGTGGTCGCAACATGCAGGTCTTCGTGCACCGCGCCAGGTTCCTTGCGTGGCACCAGCGTACCGTCCGGTTCGTATGCCCGGTCCACGAATGCCTCGGCTATGAATGCGAGGCCATGGCGCTTTGCCGCGAACTCCAGTTCCGTACCGGCCATGCCGACGAATGCAGGCTCGCCAGGGACCTCCGCCGTGACCCGGGCGATGATGTCGGCCAACGATCTGTCCCGCACCGCATCGTTGTACAACGCGCCATGCGGCTTGACGTGACCGAGTCTCGCGCCCAACTGGGCCGCGATATCGGCGAGCCCGGTGACCTGCTCTGTCAGCGATTCGTACAAGGCATCGCCGGCGAGGTAGGCGCTAACGCGCCCGAAACCGTCACGATCCGGGTAACCCGGGTGTGCGCCGACGGCCACGCCGTTGGCGATGGCGGCCCGCACGGTCGCAACCATCGACTCGGCATCGCCCGCATGACCGCCACAGGCCACGTTGCAACTCGAGACAATTGCCAACAGTTCTTCGTCGAAGGGATCGCCTTCGCCAAGATCGGCGTTGAGGTCGATGCTCGCCATCAGTGTTTTCCGCCTCGGTCGTCTCGTTTTCCGGCCAGGACCGACTTGTAGAACTTGCCCAGCGACCTGTCGCGGGACCGCCGCTCTGCGATCGATTCACTGTTGCGACGGTCCTCGGACAGCAGTTTTCGGTAGCGTCGCAGCCGCTCGGCGTCCAACACGCCCTCTTCGATTGCTGCCTGTACCGCACACCCCGGCTCCGACTCGTGCGTGCAGTCGGAAAAACGGCAGTTTTCGGCCATGTCGGCAACCTCCGAAAACACATCATCCAGCGCGTGACCGACATCGACAAGCTGCAGTTCACGCATGCCGGGCGTGTCGATAAGCCAGCCACCCTGGGGCAGGCGGTGCATGGAGCGAGACGTGGTCGTATGGCGTCCGCGCTGGTCGTCTTCACGCACTTCCTGCGTTTCCAGGTGCTCACCCGTCAGCGTGTTCGTCAACGTCGATTTGCCGACACCCGACGAGCCGAGTAGTGCGACTGTCTGGCCTTCCCCGCACCATGACCTCAACACATCGACCTCGTGAGCATTGCGGGCATCGAGCGCCTCGACCAGCAGTCCTGGCGCCAGTCCGTTCGCCGCGGCCACAAACTCGTCGACCGAAGCCACCGTGTCCGCTTTGGTGATGACAATGACCGGAAACGCACCCGCGTCTTTGGCGATCGCGAGGTAACGCTCCAGCCGGGCAACATTGAAATCACGATTCGCCGACGTGACGATGAACAGCGTGTCAACGTTTGCGGCGATAGGCTGGATCGCACCGGCGGTTCCCGCCGCGCGTCGCTGGAACAGGCCGAGACGATCGAGTCTCCGGGTGACCTGGCGCGCCTCACGGTCAATGAGCACCCAGTCGCCCACCGTAATCTCCATCGCTACGGCTCGAGCGGAAAGCGCAATGGCCTCCTGGCCTCCTTCGTGCATCACGTCGATACGGCCCCGGTGCACGTTGAGGACGCGCGCAGGGCACGCGTCGGCGTCGGTGACCTGGGACTGGAAAAAAGGTCGCCAACCGAGGCCTGGTAACGAAACATCAGCGGTCATGGGATACACTGGATATCACGTAATCGTCCTCAGGGAAAATCAGCATGAGTGTTGTACTGGTCACAGGCGCAAGTTCCGGCATCGGTGCTGCAATCGCGGTCACCTTCGCGGAGAACGGCTGGGACGTCATGGCAGCCGGGCGCGACGAAGTTCGCCTCGAAGAGGTTGCGGACGTATCAGAACACATCATCACGTGGGCTGGCGAACTTGGCAGTGCGGAAGACTGCGAGGAGTTGGTCGCGGACACGATTGACGAGTTCGGCGAGATCGACTGCCTCGTAAACAACGCGGGAATCATCCTGCGCGGCACGGTCTCGGAAACCACCGACGCCGACTGGCGCCAGACGATGGCCGTCAACCTCGACGTGCCCTTCTTCCTCAGCCGGGCAGCGCTACCCTACCTGCTACGGTCCGAAGGCAGCATCGTCAATATTGCCTCCGACTGGGGTCTGCGCGGTGGCGAGCGCGCGGCGGCCTACTGCGCGAGCAAGGGCGGCCTCGTGCTGCTGACCAGGGCGATGGCCCGTGACCACGCACGCGACGGCTTGCGTATCAACGCCATCTGCCCGGGCGACGTCGACACACCGATGCTGGCCGCGGAAGCCGAAGCCGAGGGCATGGAGATCGACGAGTACATGGCGGAGGCGTCCGAGGCCGTACCGAGCGGGCGCGTCGCGGAGCCCGAGGAAGTCGCATCGCTGGCCCTGTTCCTGGCCAGCGACGACGCAGCCCACATCAACGGCACCGCCATCGCAATCGATGGGGGCGGAGGAGCCTAGGCTCCGGAGAAGTCCACGCTACCAAAAACGAGTGACGGCACCAGTGTCGACGAATATCGGTAGACGTCGTTGCCGACGAGCTCGAGCTGGCTGAACAGGTCGCGGAGATTGCCCGTAACGTTCATCTCACCGACGGGGCGGCCGATCTCCCCATTTTCGATCATGTGACCGCGCAGCCCGAGAGAGAAGTCGCCCGTCGTCTGGTCGGCATTGCCGCCCAGCCACGACGTCACGTAAACACCACTGCCGACTTCCTTGAGCAAGCCGTCCAGCGATAGCTCTCCTGGCGCAACCACCCGGTTCGAGGGACTGCCGGTCGTCGGCTTCATGCCGGCTTTGCGGCCATGGTAGGTGTCGACGTACAGGTTCCGTACCACGCCATTCTCAACGATCGGCAGGTACTCCGAGGAGATCCCCTCGGCGTCGAAAAGTCGCGAACCGAAGCCGCGGGCAATGAGCGGATCGTCCGCGATGCTGAGCTTGTCGCTGAAGGCCTGCTTACCCATGAGGTCCGCCCAGAATGACTGCCCCTGGTGCACACGCCGCGCATTTGCGGGACTCAGCAAACGGCCGATGAGCGAGCCCGCGGCCTGCGCATCGACGATCATTGTTGTCTTGGTCGTTGGGCCCTTCTCGGAACCCAGGCGATGCAGTGCGCGGTCGAGTCCTGTCTGCGCGACGCCGGCGGCAGGCGGCAGCGAGGCCACATGCTGGCTACCCACGTAGTAACCATCGGACGCGCGTTTGTCGCCCTGGTCCCGCAGCGTGATATTGCTGCCATACCAGCAATAGGTTTCCGCATGCGTGCCGGAAAAACCATTGCTGCTGGCCGATGCCGAATGGTAGGTACCATCGTAGATACCCGCCGTCGCAGAAATCACGCGATCATGTGCGGTGGCAACGCGGTCGAGTTCCTCGCACCATGCCAGTCGTTGTTCGCGGCTGATACCACCGACCGCTGGGTCGACCAGGTCGAGGTCGACACTCGGGCGCCCCTCGAACAGCTCCGCCGGTGTGATCTCCCGGTGCTCGTCGGGCTCCAGTGCCCGCGTGATGGCAACGGCTTCGGCCACGAAACTCTTCAGGCGCTCGGGGTTCAGGTCCGTCGTCTGGTGGCTCGAATAGCGACCGGCGGCGTAGACGTTGATATTGAGGCTTCGTGAGGTCGTATCCTTCACCTTCTCGAGTGCACCGTCCCGGTATTCGAATTCGACGTCACGGCCCTGAGACGCGGTAGCCCACGCCTCCGCGGCCCCGGCTGCTTTCGCCAGTTCGACGGCCTGCGCCGCCCGGTTCTGAAGATCAGCTGACATTTTCGCCTCCTACCGTCATCCTGGAGACCAGCACCGTCGGGATACCCTGCGAGACCGGCACGCTCTGGCCGTTCTTGCCGCAGGTCCAGCCACCCGTATCCAGGCGCGCGTCGTTGGCGACCATCGTGATGCGTTTGAGCGATTCAGGACCGTTGCCGATGATGTTCACATCCTTGATAGGCGCGGTTACCTTGCCATTTTCGACAAGCCAGCCGTTCTTGACGTAGAACGTGTAATCGCCCGCGCCGATCTGCACCTGGCCGTTCGTGTAGGTCTCGCAAATGATGCCGCGATCCACGGACTCGATGATCTCTTCCCGGGTGTGCGGCCCCTCCTCCATGAACGTGCAGCTCATGCGCGGCATCGGCGCAAACTTGTACGACTCTCGACGGCCGGAACCTGTCGGTTTCAGCCCGTATTGTTTCGCACTGATCTCGTCATGCAGGTATGACTTGAGA
>JAOUNK010000295.1 GCA_029881015.1 Gammaproteobacteria bacterium
TTGCCTTCGTCATTGATGACAATCGGAAATTGGCATTCCGTATTCTGAACAATCTGCAAATATTCAAACTCGCTGTGTCATTGGGTGGATCAGAGTCACTGGTATGCCATCCAGCTTCGACCACACACTCCGGTGTACCTGTGGCCGCCAGAGAGAGTGCGGGTGTCACAGAGGGGTTGATCCGATTATCCGTTGGACTGGAACATCCGGACGACCTGATCCGTGACCTTGATCAGGCTATTCGGCGAGCGATATCGAATGATGGGTAACGTCATTTACGTATCTGCTTGATTTGCACTTTGTCGCTTCGTCTACTAGCCGATTGCGGGCCTTGTGCCTCTCATTAATTCGTCTGCATTGATTTCGTTGAAGTTTTTCATAGGCCGTTGCGTCGTCGATTCGCCTTGAGTATTATTCACTTTGAATAATCAATGAGTGAAATGATCATGGCAACGACGTCACTTAGCCTTGGTGGGCATTGGGAAGACTTCATAAAAGGTGAGATCAAGAGTGGTAGATACTCGACCGCCAGCGAAGTCATTCGGGCCGCACTTCGCGAGCTTGAGGACCGGGGCAGGCGACTTGAGGCGCTGCGGGCGCACTTGGCAGAGGGTGCTGGACAGGCTGCAAGAAAAGACTTCGTCGAAGATTTCGACATCGGGGATGTGATTGAGCGAGCCAAAGCTCGAGCATGAGCGTTAATTTCAGGCTTACTCCGAGAGCGGCTGCAGATTTGGAGGCGATTGCGGACTACACGATCGAAAGATGGGGTCTGGAGAAACTGGAGATCTACCTGAGATCACTGAATAATCAATTTGAGTGGTTGGCCGAGAATCCCTTCGCAGGTCGCGAGAGAAACGACGTAGATGCCGGCTATCGCAGCTTTCCCGAAGGTAGCCATGTCATTTTCTACGTGGTTAGCGACGACCGCGTTATTATCATCGGTATTCCACACAAGTCGATGGATATAGGGCCGGATTTGTTCTAGTCGCAGTTCCGACAAAATTCCGACACCAGCTGTGCATTGTTGTGCACCGTACTGAAAGTTAAGCAACGAGCGCCGTCTTCCAGGCCTTATTTGGTGAAGATCGCCCAAAGGCGATCTGAATCCATCCTGTCGGGCGCGCGACTCGTTCTTGCGCAGATCTGGAACTTGCGTTAATCGGTCGAGTCGCAGAGTCTATTCCGCACGCTGTCAGCAGAGAATGGCAAGTCGCAAATGAAGTTCGTGTTTCAGCGTCTTGAAGCCCGATTCGGCTCGCAAGTCGCATCTCACACAAACTGCCTCTGAGAGAAGAACAGTCGCCCAAGTCGTCGTGCTCCCCTTAAGCAGCAATCGGAAGCTGATCGAAGTGTTTGGCAAGCATGCGCAAACCTCGAAATTCTGCCAAGAATAAGAACTCGAGCCCAATCCGAATAAGGCTATAAGCAAAAGCTCAGCAAGCGCGGCCGCGGATCTGGCCACTGACCGTAAGCCAAAAACTCGTCGTCGTTTCCATCTGCTTTTATACGGCGAACCTCGCGCGAAGTATCGTCCGGACGAGATGTAATGATCCTGCGATGGTAAACCAGGCTTGCGTCGCTGCCATACCAACGAGCCTGGAAATCCTCCAACCCAGACGCGGTGTCAGGGACAATCACCCTCCACGTGTGCGGCGGCCGACCCATGACCCTGTTTATCCCCTGAGTTCTGGGATACGCGATCCATTCGCCATCATTGGACCAGGCAGGTTTCAGTAGAAGGGAATCCTCTATGTAACCATGGGTATGTTCGGAGCCGTCCGAGAAACGAATAACGAGATCACCGCCTCTGCGTACGTATGCAATACTGCCTGAGGCGCCCCACGACGGCTTGGATTCGTTAACGTTGGGCAAATCGACCAGAAGTGTTCTGTTAGTGCCATTGGCGTTCGCGGTGTAGAGGCCGAATTCACGTTCTGCCGACGGTGAGTCGCTGCTGTAGACGAAGCGGCGCCCATCTGGTGACCAGCTTGGTTGCCGGCTTGTCAGTGAAAAGGGCGAGACTGGCTCCGGACGGCTCCCGGCGTCTGTTCGCACGCGATAGATGGATGTCGTGCCCGTGCTATTGATGGCCGTATAGAGAATCCAGTCGCCGTCCGGTGACCATTCGAAGTCTGCAAGGGGCTCTGCTACGTTGCTCCCCGTCAAGTTAGTGGCGGAGGCCCCGATTCGGCCACTTCTCACAAAAATATCTTTGCGACCAAATTGCTGTCCGATGTACGCAAACTGCCGACCGTCAGGCGACCAGCGCGGGAAGGTGTTATCGGTGCTCGCGACTGAAAGCGGTATTTCTGCATCGCAACGCAGCTTATAGATCGAACCGCTTCTTTCGTACAAAATGTCAGTTGCGCAACCGGACAAACCGATGCACATGGCACCCAATAGCGTGATAGCGGAAAATGGGCTGGTTCTTAAGGCGTTCATTGACTTCCCTCCGGCAGAAAAACACACGGTTCTTTGTCCAGCTAAGGCAGCCAGGCGTATCGGAACCAGGATAAATAATTGGAGTCAGACCCTTAGGGTCTGATTCCAGATTCATTTCGACGGTCACCGCTGCCATTGCGTTGATTGTTGGCGGTCCGCAATTCGCAAATGATGTCGTAAGCAAAATCGGACAGCCGCCGTTCACCCGTTCGGCGGTCGTTGAAGAGCTTGTAGCTGCACCGGCATTCCGTTGCGTCGCATTGGTCGAGCGGCAATTTCGGGATCGCGTCCGATAGAAAGCGCTGACCCGAAAGAACCCTGGCGACGCGGCAACAGCCTTCGTCGCCGGCAACAATCTGGACGCCGCGGTAGAGGGAAGTCTGTTGCGTATTGCGCGCTCGCCGCGCATGCCCGGTCTCTTTGCCCATGAGTTTCGCCAATAAGCCCATAAGTAGTATACCCCGCTGATTCGAATCGCCTTATAGTGGTTAGCGTAAATCGGGGACGAATTCCCTCACTCGAAAGGACGGCCGAAAGAGAATCCTGATGTAAGCGCCATCCAGTCACGTCGCCACTGTGATGGACTACATCGCAAGGCCTCCCGACAGGCCGCAAAGGGTGGATTCACAGGCGTCACAATATAGATAGAATCCACGATGGTCGCCGGCAGCTGCCGTGCTATAGGCTGAGGCTGCGGCACGTAGGAGACTGTGTGCTGCGACAATGGATGCACATCGATGCCATACAAGGAGCATTCATGACTACGCGGCTGTTTCCCCTAATCGGGCTGATTGCGACGCTGCTGGTCGGCAGCGTTTCTCACGCGGATGTTCTCGGCAAACCCAGGCCCACGCCGCTCGCCGGCGTGAACTTCCCAGCGGCAACACAGTGGTTCGGCTCGGCAGATGGCGTACCGCTGGGCGTTGCGGTGCGCACCGAGCGCGGCATGACACTGGCCTTTATCGACGGGCGTGAGATCCTGCTCGACCGTTTCGCGACAATTGTTGTGGCCGAAGAGGCAGGCGGTTTTGTCACCTTTACGCCCGAGGGCGGACAGGTCGCCGAGGACTGGACGCTGACGTTCTACGACCGCGACGGCAAGCAACTGCAGCGCTACTTCGACCGCTTCGGCTGGAGTCGGGTAGTGGTCTCGGGCGACGGCCGCACGGTGGCGGTCGCCGGCCTGATCACACCGGCCGGGGAGGGCGCCGCGCGTGAACAGCGGCGGACCGCCGGCCTCGTGCTGTACGACGGCACGGGCAAGCCGCTGGCCGACAGCGAGCTGCCGCCAGGCTCACGCATTACCGCCATGACGGCCGACGCGGGCGGCGAGTTGATCGCCGTCGCCCTGGAACTGGCAGATCGCAAAACGGATGCTCGCTGGCTACTGCGCGTTTACCAGCGCTCCGGTAAGGAGGCGTTCGCTGTCAAGCTGAGACAGCCGGTGCAAGGGCTGCGCTTTGCCAGCGACCGGCGCGCGCTGCTGCTGCTCGTGCCGGGAGGTATGCGCGTACTGGATTTAGAAACGCGCGAGCCGGCGGCGATTATCCGCCTGCCCGCGGGCCACTATATCGCCGATTCCGGGCGCGTCTTTCTGCATGCCGGCAAGTTGTTCGCCGTCACCGAGCAACCGGCCGCCGGCAAAGAAGGCATGAGCACTTGGTCACTGCTGGCGGCTGACGTGAATGCCGCGGAACTCAAACCCATCGCCGAAGGGGACGACGTCCCAAGCCGGCGGTCGCCGGCACTGAGCCGTTCGCCCGCGCTGGGTGCGAAGGAATGGCCGGCGTTGATCAGTACGGATCGGATCGTGTTCATCGATCCGGGCCCGGGAGTTGAAAAGCAATAGCGCGCGAGGACAGACCGCCATGTTGAACAGGACATCTCGTTTCGCCTTTCTGGTTCTTTATTTCCTTCTCGCCGCCGCGCTGACCACGGCCCAGCCGGCTAACGCACAACCGAACGCACCCAGCGGCGCGCTCGCCTTTCCGTCCTCCGACG
>JAOUNK010000296.1 GCA_029881015.1 Gammaproteobacteria bacterium
ACCGTACCCGGATTGGCTTCCATGGTTACCTCCATGTCGTCGGCCACATCGAAGCGTTCGCGCACGCCGTGCAGCAGGCGTTCGATTTCGGCCGGGGCGAACAGGCTGGGCGTGCCACCGCCCAGGAAGAGGCTCACGATCGTTCGCCCCGCCGCTCGCTGTGCCTCGCGATCGAGGTCGGCAAGCAGGGCGGACACGTAGCGCTCTGTCGGTGCGCCACTGCCCGCCGAGTGTGAATTGAAGTCGCAGTAGGGGCATTTGCGCACACACCAGGGCAGGTGCACATAGAGAGAAAGCGGTGGCGGCTTCACGCGTACTTCTGTTCGATGAGCTCGACCAGTTTCCGGAGCGCCTGGCCGCGATGACTGCGCGCGTTCTTCTCTTCGGCCGTCAGTTCCGCGGAGCTGCGGTTGCAGTCCGGAACCAGGAAAAGCGGGTCGTAACCAAACCCGCCGGTGCCTTGCCGGGCATGCAGGATGGAACCGCGCCACTCGCCCGCCGCAACGAGTGGTTCGCCCCCGCCGGGCTCGACGAACGTCGCTACGCAGTGAAACGCGGCACCGCGATCCTCGATGCCGTCGAGGGCGGCCAGCAGCTTGTCGTTGTTGGCCTCGTCACCGGCGTCTCCCGCATAGCGCGCGGAGTAGACGCCTGGCGCGCCGTCCAGCGCATCGACAGAAAGGCCCGAGTCGTCGGCAATCGACGGCAGGCCGGTCGCCTCCGCTGCGTGCCGGGCCTTGATGAGTGAATTCTCGGCGAACGTCGTACCCGTCTCGTCGGCATCTTCGACACCGAGATCGGTCTGCGCGATGACCTGGACGCCCAGACCGTCCAGCAGGCGCGCGATCTCACGAATCTTGCCGGCGTTGCCGCTGGCCATGACCACCTTTGTCGGCCGGCTGCTCACGATGTCGCGGCTTTGACTGCCTCGTTTTGCGCCTCGATGATCTCGGCAATGCCGCCGCGGGCCAGCGAGATCATCGCCGCGAATTCGTCATCGGTGAACGCGTGGCCTTCGGCCGTGCCCTGTACTTCGATGAAATGCCCGGCGTCGTTCATGACGATGTTCATATCGGTCTCGGCCTCCACGTCCTCGGCGTAGTCGAGATCCAGTACGGGCGTGCCGCGATAGATGCCCACCGATACCGCGGCGACCTGGCCGTGCAGCGGGTTCTTCTTGAGCCGGCCGTTTGCAAGCAGGCGCTGCACCGCAATTGCGAGCGCCACGTACGCCCCGCTGATCGAGGCCGTGCGCGTGCCGCCGTCTGCCTGGATGACATCGCAGTCGAGCATGATCGACCGCTCGCCCAGTGCATCGAGATTGGTGATCGCCCGCAGGGAGCGGCCGATCAGCCGCTGGATCTCCAGCGTACGTCCGCCCTGTTTACCCCTCGATGCCTCGCGCCCGGAACGCGTATGCGTGGCGCGCGGCAGCATGCCGTATTCACCCGTCACCCAGCCACGGCCCGTGTTTCGCATCCACCCGGGGACGCGCTCTTCGATACTGGCCGTACACAACACCCGTGTAGCGCCGAACTCGGCGAGAACACTGCCTTCGGCATGTATCGTGTAATCGGAAATAAAGCGCAGGTTGCGCATTTGCGTTGTTTCGCGGCCACTTGGTCGCATTTGGACTCTCCTGTGGTTGGGGTCATCTGCCCTTGCGGTCAGGGCTCCGATCCCATGTCGTTTCTAGCAACCAAGCCAGCGTAACGCGGTACCGGTCGTATTGTCGCTGTAGGGAGAGTTCACGTTCAATGCTTTCATGCTGAGGTTTTTGAGATTCTCGACCAGGTTGTTCTCTCCCGGTTCGCCGATCTCGGCCATGTCGCTGTCGCTCAGGCCTGACCACAGGCCGTCGGAACAGGCAAGCAGCACATCGCCCCGGTCAAGCTTCTTGTAGCCGGTTATGCTCATGTCGGGCACTGGCGCGTCGCCGCCGATGCAACATTCGACGAAATTGCGCATCGGGTGATCCTTTGCTTCGTCCTCTGTGATAGCCCCTTCCTGGATGAGTACCTCGACGTGACTGTGGTCGCGTGAGCGGCTCAGCACTTCGCCGTCGCGCACCTGGTAGATGCGGCTGTCGCCGATATGCGCCCAGAAGGCGCCGCCTTCCTGCACCAGGCAGACTGCGCAAGTCGCGCGTGGCCGGAAGTCGACTGCGACGTCGGCACCAATGCGCACGACCTCATCGTGAGCTTTCGACAAGGCCGTGTAGAGAAATCCCTGCGGGTCGAAAATCGGCTGCGTAGCGGTCATGAAGAGCTCCTGCACGACCTTGATGCCCGTCTCCGCGGCCCTGGCGCCGTCGGAATGCCCGCCCATGCCGTCGAAAACGAGCAGCAGCGCTGCGTTTTCGGAGACCACGATCGCAGCGCGATCCTGGTTGTCCTGACGATCACCGAGAGCGGAGACTTTGGCGTATTCGATTTGCATATGGCGGTGGTGTTGTGTGGCCTTGAGCTGCGGCCACAGCTTAGAATGTCGTCCCTCACAAAAACGTGACGCAGGCTGCACAATTGTCGGCCGGCACGGGAGTTGGATGCAGATGTTACACAGTATGACAGGCTTCGCGCGAGAGTCGGCCGAAACCGCGATCGGGACGCTGACCTGGGAGATCCGCGCGGTCAATCATCGCTACCTCGACGTGCAGTTCAAACTGCCCGAGGATCTGCGTCCCAAGGAGCAGGCCTTCCGGCAACAGGCGAGCTCCGCTCTCGGTCGCGGCAAAGTTGAGTGCGCACTGTACTTTCGGCGGGCCGTCGACCAGAAGAACGAGATGCAGATCGATACCGATCTCGTGGAGCTTATTGGCCACCGGATCTCCGACCTGACGGCGAAGTTGCCGAACGTGGCCGCCGTCAACCCGATCGAAATCCTGCGCTGGCCCGGTGTCGTGCAGCAGGCCGAGATCGATGTCGAGCCGCTCGTTGCCGAAGCCAGTGCGCTCCTCGATAAAGCGCTGGTGGCGATGGGCGAGATGCGTTCGAGCGAGGGCCAGCGCATTGCCGAGATGCTGGAGGCGCGTTGCGCGGATATCGAGGCTATCGCCCGGAGTGTCCGTTCGCGCATGCCCGAGGTGCTCGACGCCGCCCGCGACAAGCAGAGAGAACGCATCGCCGCCCTGGATGTCGAAGCGGACCCGGCACGCCTCGAAGTGGAGCTCGCACTGCTCGCTTCCAAAATCGATATCGACGAGGAACTCGATCGGCTGGAGAGCCACCTTGTGGAAATCCGCGGCACGCTCAGGGACGAAAAGCCGGTAGGGCGGCGACTCGACTTCCTCATGCAGGAACTCAATCGCGAGGCCAACACGCTTGGCTCCAAGTCTGCGGATACCGAGACTTCCAGGGCCGCGGTCGATCTAAAGGTGTTGATCGAGCAGATGCGTGAACAGATTCAAAACGTCGAGTAGCCAGGCGTGACGAAGCCCAGAGGAAAACTGTTCGTCTTCGCAGCGCCGTCCGGGGCCGGCAAGACGACGCTCGTACACGCCATTGTCACGAAGCACCCCGAGCTGCGTTTCTCAATCTCGTACACAACCCGCAAACCGCGGCGCAACGAAGCCGACGGCGTGGATTACCGGTTTGTTACCAAGGCCGAATTCATGCGCCTGCGCAACGCCGGGGAGATGCTCGAGTTTGCATCGGTGTTCGACAATTACTATGCGACGAGCCGCAGCCAGGTCGAGGCCCATCTGGCCGAGGATCGCAGCGTGGTCCTCGAGATCGACTGGCAGGGCGCGCGCCAGGTCCGCGAGTCGATGCCCGATTGCGTGACGATCTTCATCCTGCCGCCGTCGGTCGAGGAACTCGAACGAAGGCTGCGGGACCGGCGGACCGATGCCCCGGAGGTCATCGAGCGGCGCCTGCGCGACGCCTTGTCCGACATGTCCCACTGGGACGAATTCGACCACGTCATTATCAACGACGATCTGAACCAGGCCATCGCGGACCTGGAAGACGTTCTGGCCGGCCGGGGGGCGGCGACCTCGACGTCCAACGAGGCGTTACGGCGCGCCGTCAGGCAGATTGTCGGCTAGCCGCTTATAACGTTTGGCTATATATGCTGGACGCCACCGTTGCTGACAGTCACCTTTACGCCCCCCGCGCCGCACGGTGTCGGGAAAGTCAGGTGACTGCCCGGAGAACAACACATGGCCCGTATTACCGTTGAGGACTGCCTCGATAACGTCGAAAACATCTTTGAGATGGTCCTGATCGCCGCAAAACGCGCGCGTCGCATTGCCCACGGCGCCGACCCGATGGTCGAGCTCGAAAACGACAAGCCCACGGTGATCGCGCTGCGCGAAATCGCCGAGGGCCTGGTGACCTCGTCAATCCTCGAGGAAATCGAGCAGCCGAGAGCTGACGAGCTGCTCCAGCCGGAAGCGACAGACGAGATCCTGCCGGTGCGCGGTATCTCG
>JAOUNK010000297.1 GCA_029881015.1 Gammaproteobacteria bacterium
TGCTGTCGCCGAATTGACCACCTTGCTGCCATCGTCACCTGCCGTGTGCAGGGTCACCGGGAAGCCGATGTGATCAGAGTACTTGCGAATCAGTGTCTCGATGCGGACGGGTTCGGCGAATTCGTCGGCGTCTTCCTTGAGGTGCAGGGTCACACAGGTGCCCCGTTCCTCTCGCTCGATGTCCTCAATCGTGAACTCACCCTCGCCGCTGGACTCCCAGCGCACGGCCTGGTCGCTGCCTGCGCGCCGCGTGTCGACGGTGACCTTGTCGGCCACGATAAACGCCGAGTAGAAGCCGACGCCGAACTGCCCGATAAGCTGCAGGTCATGCTGCTGGTCGCCCGTCATCTGGCCGAGGAATTCGGCGGTCCCGGAGCGCGCGATCGTCCCCAGGTTGTCGACAAGCTCGTCACGGGACATACCAATGCCGTTGTCGGTCACCGACAGCAGGCGTTTGTCCTTGTCGACCTCGATACGAATCGCGAGCTCGTCCTCCCCCAGCAGGCCGGGCTCTGCCAGTGCCTCGAAACGCAGCTTGTCAGCCGCATCGGAAGCGTTGGAAATGAGCTCGCGGAGGAAGATCTCCTTGTTGCTGTAGAGGGAGTGAATCATCAGCTTGAGTAGCTGACGTACCTCGGTCTGGAAGCCGAGTGTCTCTTTCTTGTGTGTTTCCCGCTTGTCGGCCACGCCGCTTGTCTCCTGGGCAAAGGCTGACACGATAGGGGCTTAGCTGTCGATTTCAAGCCCGCCGCTGCGGGCATCAGGCATTTTCAGGCGCCGGCCCGGGTCCACCTGGACGACGGGACCGTGACTGTGCGGTACAGCAAGGTCACGAAAAGCATGGTGGAGGTTGCCAGCGCGATGGGGGGATGCGCCAGTGCGAGGAAGATGCCGCCGCCCGCTACGGCAAGCACCATAGCGAACCCGGCGGTTTTTAGCAGGATCCTGCGAAGCCGCTCCCAGACCAGGCCGAACACACCGTAAAGGTCATCCAGATCATCGAGATATTGCAGGAAACATTCCATGTCGGGATCAGCGAACGATCGTCAGGAACGGACCGGCACACTCGGCGTCACCCGCCTGGGTGTCTGCCTCGTTAAGCGCCGCATTGTTCGATTCCTTGGCGTGCGCGATGGCACGATGGAACAACTCCCAGCGCTGACGCGCTGACTCGTTCTTCAACGAGTCGTACGGGGATTCCGGTTTCTGATGTTTGTTAGACATTCTCATATCGCGTTGCTTGAGGGTTACGAAGCCTGACTATAGAACCGGCGCGTGACGCGGGCTGTGAGGCCGGTCACAGCTTGCTTCACGAAGCCTGAACGGGGCCTGAAAAAGCTCAGAAACAAGACGCAGTTCCGGCTTTTATGTGGACTCCGTTCACAGTCGGGCGACCCACTATCGGCAAAGCAAAACGCCGGCAATGGCCGGCGTTGTTTTCGTCCCCTTGGCGGGCCATCAGTCCTTGTCGTCGGCGACTTCTTTCGCCCAATTGCGGCGGACCTGGTCACTCCAGTCGCGATAGCCTTTCCAGGAATACAGGGAAGGGTCTATGCCCGAACGGCGCCCTTTCGGCGTTGGCGCTTTCGAGATCCAGCGACGGTACTGCTGCCACCCGTCCGCATCATTCGCGGCGGGCTCACGGGCATCCAGTGTCGCCTCGTCGACCTTGGACTCGGGTTCGGCATCCGTACCGAAACTCTCGTCCCATCTCACGTGTTTGCTATCCGGCATCGTTTTGCTCTAAGAAATCCTTTGAACAAATGTTAAGTGCCGCGACGCCGAAATCACAGGAACTGCATCACAGTGCAGAACCCCTGTTTTCCTATTTAAAACAATAAGTTAGTCTTTGGTTTTACTTAATAACGTAGCAGGGATCGTAGTCGCCGCTTGAAATCTTCATGCGGTGCTGGGCGACGAATCCTGCCAGCAGGTCATCGAGCAGGTTCATGATGTCCCGCGACCCATCGATCTCGAACGGTCCTTGCGACTCGATCATGGCGGCCGTGTCCTCCCGAACATTGCCAGAGACGATTCCCGAGAAGACTCGGCGCAGGTTGGCCGCGAGTTCGTGGACCGGCAGGTCCTGGTCGATCTGCAATTCGCTCATCGTCTCGTGCGTGGCAACGAATGGGCGCTGGAATTCACTATCGATCTTGAGCCGCCAGTTGAAATAGTAGGCATCGCCATGCTCGGTGCGAAACGCCAGTACGTCTTCCAGGCCCTGTGCCATTTGCCTCGCGACCTCGCGCGGATCGTCGATGACAATCCGGTACCTTCTCTGTGCATCCGCCCCCAGCGTCGCACCGACGAATTCGTCGATCTTGCGGAAATAGGGTTCGGCCGATGCGGGCCCGGTCATGATCATGGGTAGCGGCTGCCTGGCATTCTCCGGATGCATCAATACTCCGAGCAAGTAGAGAATCTCCTCCGCCGTACCAACGCCTCCAGGAAAAACGATGATGCCGTGCCCCAGCCGCACGAACGCCTCCAGGCGCTTCTCCATGTCCGGCATGATGATCAGCGAATTGACGATCGGATTGGGCGACTCGGAAGCGATGATCCCGGGCTCGGTGATGCCCACGTAACGGCCGTCACGAATGCGCTGCTTTGCGTGCCCGATCGTCGCGCCTTTCATCGGCCCTTTCATCGCCCCGGATCCGCAACCTGTGCATACATTCAGCTCGCGCAGGCCAAGTTCGTAACCCACCTGTTTCGAATAGTCGTATTCCTCCCGGCTGATCGCGTGGCCGCCCCAGCACACGACGAGGTTCACGTGCGCGGGCAGTGTCAGCAGGCGCGCGTTGCGAACAATATGAAATACAGCATTGGTAATGCCGTCGGATGTCGACAGATCGAAACGACCACTATCGAGCACTTCGTTGCGCGTAAAGACAATGTCGCGCAGGACCGCCGACAGCAGTTCGCGGGTACCGCGAATCATCTTGCCGTCGACGAACGCCTCGGCCGGCGCGTTCTTGAGAGTGACTTTCAGGCCACGGTCCTGGCGTATAAAGCCGACCTCAAAATCCCGATACGTTTCCAGGACGACCCTTGCGTCGTCGGTCTTACTGTCCGAATTCAGTACCGCAAGCATGCAACGGCGGAGCAGCGAATACAGGCCGCCCGAACCGTTGCTCTGCAACTGGTCGACTTCAAATTGGGAAAGTACCTCGAGGCTGCCTTGTGGCCACACCTCGGCATCGATGGTTTGGTCTGACATTCAGGGCTTGATTTCGATGGGCGTGTTCTCGCCGGTCATGAGCCAGATATCGATCATGTCAGAGTTGGAGACCGCGATGCAGCCGTTGGTCCAATCCTGGGTCCGGTAATACGTCTCGGAGCGCGACGGCTCATTCGGCTGGCCGTGGATCATGATCGCGCCGCCAGGATCTACGCCCAGTTCCGCGGCCTCGAGACGATCGACCCGGTTCGGGTACGATACGCGGATTGACAGGAAATACTCGCTGTTCGGATTGCGACGGTCGAGGACGTACCGGCCTTCCGGTGTCCTGAAGTCACCTTCCCGCTTCTTGTCACCCACCGGTCGTATACCCAGGGCGATCCTGAACGTCCGGAACGCCTTGCCGTCGCGCATGAGGTGCAGCTTGCGCGCTGACTTTTCGATGACGACGCGGTCGGCCAGCGGGAACTCACTGGCCTGGCTGAGACCGGGTGCGAGCAAGGCCAACAGTGCCAGGACGAGATATTTCATGTGGCCAAGCCTAGCAAATCCGGGAAATTAAAATAAAGCGTCGCTTCACAAACTCGCGACCGCGATCACACATTGCGGCCCACGATCCAGCCGATCGCGTAACCGATACCGCCGGCAACCAGGGTGTACGCAGGGAGGAAGCGGAATACCCGGTCCGGATACTCGGCATCGCTGAACATGTCGTTCAGGTTGATCGAATAGGCGTAATGCAGGTACGCGGACAGGCCCAGGGCGGGAATGGCGAAACCGAGCGTACCGAGCGGCATCCGCATCCCGGCACCGGACCAACGGCCGGCGCCTTTGTAGAGCGTAAGTAAGGACAGCAGCACAAGGACAACGAGCGGCACGAGATTACGCGCGGCCCACGGACCGCCCTGTTGCACCTCAACGAACCAGAACCCGGCCGCGGTCACGAGCAGGAGCACGGGCAGCAATCGCACGATGAAATACTTGTGCCGGGATTGCACTAGCCGTCGCTCGCGTCCGTCAGCACCGGGATCTGCACGGTCGTTCCGGGTCGCACGTTGTGCATATCCAGCGTCGGGTTGTACTGCCGGAACAGCCAGACCGGCACGTCGTATTGGCGCAGCGCAATAACCCAGATCGACTCGCCGCGTCGAATAGTGTGCTCGGTAACCCCGCTGATGACATGCCGCCTGAAGAAACTGTCCTGCTGCGCGCGGTGATACGCAACCCGACGCTCTTCGAAG
>JAOUNK010000030.1 GCA_029881015.1 Gammaproteobacteria bacterium
AGAGGCTCGGGTTCCGCCTCGAGCACGGGCACCTGGTCGGGTTCCGGGACCGGTACAGCGTCGGGTTCCGCCTCGTGCACAGGCTCGGGCACAGACTCCGGCTCTGGCACCGGTTCTGGTTCAGGATCGGGCTGCGGCGCTGCCTCGACAACGGCAGGGGTGGCATCGAATTCTTCAGCTTCCAGTCCGAATTCGTCTTTCGCGACCTCGGCGACGAACGCGGCCGGGATTTTCTGGATGCCGGCGAGGGCGGCGCCTGACAAGGCGGCGTCGACGATGTTGTTGGCTAGCCGCGGGATCCCGGAACTCAGTGCGTGAATCAACGCCGCGCAGCGCGAGTCAAACAGGAACTCAAAGTCGGCTCCCGCCAGGCGAAAACTGTGCATCAGGTAGGCGCGGAGTTCGGCGCCACTGAGCGGGGTGATTGTCAGCCGTTGGCGAACGCGTTGATCGAGGCGCGCCAGCTGCCGGTCCTTGCAGAAGGTCGCGAGGCGGTCATCGCCCATGAGAACCATAGCAGCGCCGCCGGAATCGCCGGCATCGGCTGCCGTCAGCGCCTCGAGTTCGGAGAGCGCATCGGCGCCCGTGCGCATCGCATCTTCGATGACTACGACGACGCGACTGTTCTCTGTCTCCAGCCGAGAGAGTTGTGATCGCAATGCTGCGAACTGGCGAATCGGGCCACGTGGCGCTTGCGTGACACCCAGCTCCTCGAGCAGGAATTCCAGCGCATCCGTGCCTTGTAGCTGCATGCGACCGATGCGCACAACCCTGTGGCTGCCTGACAAGGCATCCAGGGCCCTTGCAACGAGGGTCGTCTTACCCGACCCGGCGGGGCCGGAGACGACAATGACGGCGTCCTGCGAGACGAGCGCTTTTTTCAGTCGCGACATCGTGCTCGCGGTCTGTGGCCCGACGAACACGTCGTTGCCCTTGGGTTTGGCCGTGAAAGGGCGTTTACTCAGTCCAAAATGTTGTTCGTACATAACAGTCCGATCGGCTAGATAGAGGCCGTAAACCAGTCACAGCCTTGGCAGACGGTCAGTTTGTGGCCTGGCGCGCCCCATTTCATGGAGTTATGTCACAAAAACGCCGGTTGGCCCCATTTTGCGTGCCGGGTTCGGCGCGAGCGGGAATTGAATAAATCGCTGAATTCCCGTTCAAAAGCGGTCAGAATATGGCGCACCGGGCCGGTTTATCGGCCAACTGACGGAATAGAAGATACATGCGTAAGTTATTGATTTTCTTGGTTCCGATTGTCGCGATCGGGATTGCCTTGCTCATGCAGCAGATGCGACCGGAGCCGCCGAAGAAAGACACGCTGGATCTCGATCCGCTGGTCGATGTCCAGGTCCTCGAAACGATGACCGCCAATTTCACGGTAAATAGCCAGGGTACGGTGTTGCCGCGAACCGAAACCGTACTCAGTGCTGAAGTCTCAGGGACCGTCACGAGCATTTCCCCGAAGTTCATTCCCGGGGGAGTGTTCGATCGCGGTGAAGTGCTGATGCGAATCGACCCGACGAATTACGAGGGGGCGGTGAAGCAGGCAGAGGCGCTGGTGAAGCAGCGCCAGATTGAGCACGACGGGGCCGAAAAATTGCGTAGCCAGGGCTACCGTGCAGAAGCGGAGCTTGCGTCGGCAGCGGCGGCGCTGGCGACCGCCGAAGCCGAACTGGTGCGAGCCAGGCGAAACCTCGCGCGGACCTACATTCGCCTCCCGTATGAAGGCATGGTCAGGTCCAAGGACGCCGACCTGGGGCAGTTCGTTAACCCGGGAACTCGCCTCGGGGTCATGTTTGCCACCGATCATGCCGAGGTGCGCCTTCCGCTTACGGACTCCGACCTGGCGTTTGTGGATTTGCCGAACGCCAGCGAGATGACCGCTGCAGGCAACAGCGACGGGCCCGCCGTAAGACTCTCGGCGACACAGAAAGGGAAACTGGTCGAGTGGGACGCGCAAATCGTCCGCAGTGAAGGCGTGGTCGATGAGAAGAGCCGCGTTACCTATGCTGTCGCCCGTATTGCGGACCCATACCGTCGGCATAGCGAGGGAGCCCCGTTACCTGTCGGAACATTCGTCACAGCGAGAATCGAGGGCGCGGAAGCAGAGAGTATTATACGAGTACCGCGCGGCGTCGTACGCGGCTCGAATGAACTGCTGTTTGTTGACGAGAACGGTAAAATAGAAATTCGCAGCGTCGGCATCGTGCGCTCAGATGCAGAGTATTCCTATGTCGCCAGCGGGGCGCAGGCCGGCGAAAGAATTGTCGTCTCAGCCCTGGAGGCGCCGATCAGGGGAATGACCGTTCGCACCCGGGCCGATACTGATACCGCGGCTCGCATCGCATCGACCGATAATGAGGACGACGGATGAAGAACCGGCCCGGCCAAACCAGCGAAAAGGGCCTGATTGCCTGGTTTGCCGCCAACAATGTTGCGGCAAATCTGCTGATGCTGTTCATCATCGTTGCGGGAATAATTTCCGGATTCACGATCCGCAAACAAACGACACCCGATTTCGAACTGAATACGATTCGTGTGCAGGTCCCGTATCTCGGCGCAGCGCCTGAGGAAGTCGAGGAGGGCGTTGTCGTCAAGATTGAAGAGGCGATTCAGGACGTCAAGGGTATTACCAGGCTGACCGGGAATGCGCGTGAAGGCTTAGGGTCGGTTGTCGCCGAAGTCTCCAGCGACACCGACATCAACGAGGTACTCAACGAAATCAAGACGCGGGTGGATGCGATCTCCACATTTCCCGGACTGACGGAAAAACCCGTCATCTTCAAGGAAGAAATTCCGATTCACGTCGTCTTCGTCGCTATTCACGGGGACCTGGATGAGTTTTCCCGAAAGAGAATAGCGCAGGAAGTTCGCGACGAATTGATGCAATTACCGGCTGTGTCGGCAGTGCAGTTCCTCGGCGATCGTTCTTACGAGATAAGCATCGAAGTATCGGAAAGCGCTTTGCGGCAGTACGGACTGACGATGAGCGAAGTTTCGCAGGCGATCAGGGACACCTCTATTGACATGCCCGGCGGGACTATCAAGTCGGATGGTGGGGACATCCTGCTGCGCACAGAAGGGCAGGTGTATCGCGGTAACGAATTCGCGGCAATTGTACTGCGCACATTTCCCGATGGCACGCGTCTCACCTTGAATGACATTGCGACGATTACTGACGGGTTTGTCGAGACAGACGGCTATGGGCGCTTCGACGGGAATCGAACCGCGACACTGCGAGTACTCGCCAGCGGTGAACAGAACGAACTGACCACAGCGGCAGAAGTAAAGAAGTACATGGCCGAGAAATCAGGCGCGCTGCCGGATGGTGTGAACATCGACATCTGGGTGGACCGCTCCCACTATCTGAAGGGGCGCCTGCAAATGATGACCAAGAACATGTGGCAGGGCGCCTTGCTCGTATTCATCGTCCTGTCGATGTTCCTGCGCATGCGGATCGCAATGTGGGTCGTCGTCGGCATACCGATTACTTTCCTTGGCGCGATGTGGCTGATGCCCCACGGTCCATGGCCGGTCACAATAAACATGATGAGCCTCTTCGGGTTTATCGTCGTTCTCGGTATTGTCGTCGACGACGCCATTATTATTGGCGAAAGTATCTACACGAAGATACGCAGCGACGGACACACGCTCGACAACGTTATTCGTGGCGCACATCGAGTCGCTATTCCTGCGACGTTCGGTGTCCTGACCACGATTGCAGCGTTTACCCCACTGCTCTTCATCGGTGGCATCGCTGGGCCCTTCTTCGAAGCGATATCGGTTGTCGTGGTGCTGTGCCTGATGTTCTCACTGGTTGAGTCGAAGCTGATCCTGCCGGCTCACCTGGTGCACGCGAATCTCGCGCCAGTCGACGAGGACGACCTGTTTCGTCCGCAACGTCACATCGGCGCGTGGGAGAGAATTCCACGCTTCTTTCTGAAGATTCAACGGCGAATCCAGCACGGCCTGCAGCGCCTCATCGAGAACTGGTACAAGCCGTGGGTAGAACGAGCTGTCGACAATCGTGGCCTTACGACGGCTGTTTTTCTGGCGATGCTGATCCTGACTGTCGGCTCTCTCATGAGTGGCCTGGTCAAGTTCGAGGTCTTCCCGGACCAGCCCAGCGATTTTATCCAGGTGAACCTGGAGATGCAGGCCGGGTCGGCTCCCAGCGAACGCGACCGCGTGCTTGGCAAGCTCGAAAGCGAGATACTCGCGATGAACGCGGAGTATGTTGCGGAGCATCCGGAGACCTTGCCGATGATCCGGCACGTCGGCGCCTTTACGCAAGGCGAGACCGGCGCAATCATGTTTGTTGAAATGCCGCAGTCAGAGGATCGTCCTTTCAACGGGGATGAGATCAGCAAGCGATGGCGCGAGCGCATTGGCGAGTTCGCGGGCGTGAAGGAACTGGATTTCAATGACGCCAACCACCTTGGTGGCGGCCCACCACTGAGTTTTCGACTGAGTGGAACCAACTACGAGGGTCTGGAGCGGGCGGCGGCAGAACTCGAGAAGAAGCTGGCCGAATACGTCGGGATATTCGACATTCGCAATACGTCTGATACGGGCGGTGAAGAGATACGCCTGCGGATCAAGCCTGAAGCGGAGGCGCTGGGGCTGACAATGTCGGAGCTCGGCCGGCAGGTTCGCCAGGCATTTTACGGTGAAGAGGCGCAGCGCATTCAACGGGGGCAGGATGAGCTCAAGGTCATGGTTCGGTACCCGCCCGAGGAGCGCCGCTCCATCGCAGACCTTGAGAACATGCGCATACGCACAGCCGGCGGTGACGAGGTCCCGTTTGAATCGGTCGCCGAGATGTCTTTCGGCAGCGGCTTTTCGAGCATTTCCCGGCTAAATCGCAAGCGGACCATAACAGTCTCCGCGGACATCGACAGCGAAATTGTCGAATCGGCGGAAATCGTCAGGGTGATTTCCGAGGAGTTTATTCCTGAGCTGCTATCCCGCTATCCCGGTGTCGCGTACGGCCTGGAGGGGGCGAGCCGGGAACAGGTCGATCTGCTTCGGAACCTGACCGTCGCATCTATCGCTGCACTGTTTCTGATCTATGCGCTGGTCGCGATTCCGCTACACTCATACAGCCAGCCGCTGATCATCATGTCCGTGATTCCTTTCGGCATTATTGGCGCCGTCATTGGCCATGTCGTGATGGGGGAATCCGTCAGCATGTTCTCCTTGTTCGGACTGGTTGCCTTGGCGGGCGTGGTCGTGAATGACAGCCTCATAATGATCGATTTCGTCAACAAGGCGCGAGAACAGGGTGTGCCAATCAAGCAGGCGGTTATTGACTCGGGAACCCAGCGGTTTCGGGCAATTGTACTGACATCAATAACGACGGCCGCCGGCCTGATGCCGATTCTCACCGAAGGCAGCTTGCAGGCACAAACCGTCATCCCCATGGCCATTTCGTTGAGTTTCGGTATCTTGTTCGCGACCGTGATCACCCTGTTCCTGATTCCCGCGCTGTATTTGCTGCAGGAGGATGGCTTCGCGGCGTTCAGGCGAGTTAGGGCCTTGCTTGCGGGCCGACCCGACGACGACGCCATCACGGATCAGCCAGGCGTGTGAACCAACCCGGTGACTATTCTGACGCCGAGGTTCGTTCGGGCGTCATTCTCGGCCTGATCGCCTATTCGTTATGGGGCGTCTTTCCGGTTTATTTCAAGTGGATCGAAACCGTCGCGCCGACGGAGGTACTGGTGCATCGCGTCGTTTGGGCGGTGCCATTTGGCGCTCTCATCATCCATGCCCGCAGACAATGGCGGGAGGTGCGCGCGGCCTTCCTGGACCGCTCCAGGCTCGTGTGGCTGGTACTGGCGGCGCTGTGCATCTCGGCCAACTGGTTTATCTACGTCTGGGCCGTGCAGAACGCGCGCATTTTCGAGGCAAGTCTGGGTTACTACATCAATCCGCTGATATACGTGGTTGTCGGCGTCGTCCTGTTGTCCGAACGCCTGCGTCGCCTGCAGATCGTCGCCGTTGCCCTGGCTTTTATCGGCGTCAGCTACCTCACCCTGCGCGGCGGTATCTTCCCCTGGGTTGCGCTCTCCCTCGCCGCGCTGTTTACCGCGTATGGCGTTATTCGCAAGCAGGTGGTGATCGGTGCGATGCCGGGACTGTTTGTCGAGACGACCTTGCTCTTTCCTTTCGGGTTCGGCTGGCTTTGTATTCTGATGCTGGACGGCAGCGCATCCTTCGGCGCCGTCGACACAGGCCGTTCGCTCCTGCTGATGCTGGCCGGCCCTATTACTGTTCTGCCGCTGCTGTTGTTCGCCATCGCCGCGAAGCGGCTGACGCTTACGACGATCGGTTTCATGCAGTTCCTCGCGCCGACGCTGCAATTCGTCACGGGTCTTTACTATGGCGAGACGCTGACCACGGAGCACATCGTGTGCTTCGGCTTCATCTGGGTGGCCGTGGCCCTGTTCAGCTACGACGCGGCATCTTCGAGCAGAAAAAAACCCTCGCGAGCCCAGCCCGCGAGGGTCGAATAAGAGGGGTGGAGCCCTTGACGGAATGGCTCCGACTCCGGACCGTTACTTGTTGGCTTTGCGCTCCTGCGCTTCCCTGATTACTTCTTCGGCGACGTTAGCCGGACACGGTGCGTAGTGTGAGAATTCCATCGAGAACTGGCCGCGACCCGACGTCAGCGTGCGTAGATGACCGATGTAGCCAAACATTTCGGCAAGCGGTGCATCCGCCTTGACACGAACTCCGGTAGCGCCAGCGTCCTGTGACTTGATCATGCCACGCCGACGGTTCAGATCGCCGATAACATCGCCGACGTTGTCGTCCGGCGTGAAGACGTCGACCTTCATGATCGGCTCAAGCAGCTGCACGCCGGCCTTCGGAATCGACTGGCGATAAGCGGATCGTGTTGCAATCTCGAACGCGAGTGCCGATGAGTCGACCGCGTGGAAGCCACCGTCGAGCAGTGTGAACTTGACGTCAAGTAGCGGGTAGCCGGCGAGTGTGCCTTCGACCATACAGCCTTCGAAGGCTTTCTCGATGGCGCCCCAGTATTCGCGCGGAACGTTACCGCCTGTAACCAGCGACTCGAATTGGTAGCCGACGTTTTTTTCAGCCGGCTCGATGCGATACTCGATCTTGCCGTACTGGCCGGAACCACCCGACTGCTTCTTGTGCGTGTACGAATCTTCGATGGTCTGCGTGATCGTCTCGCGGTAGGCAACCTGTGGCTTGCCCATTACGACATCGACATTGTGTGTGCGCCGCAAAATGTCGACCTTGATGTCGAGGTGCAGCTCGCCCATGCCCTTGATCAACGTCTCGCCCGAATCTTCGTCGGTTGCAACCTGGAAGGAGGGGTCTTCCTGAACCATCTTGTTGAGTGCCACACCCATCTTCTCGGTGCCGGCCTTGTCTTTCGGTGCGATTGCGATCGAAATGACCGGTTCCGGGAAAACCATCGGTTCGAGGGTCGCCGGGTGCTTCGGGTCGGCGAGCGTATGACCGGTGCGCGTGTTCTTCATACCCAGCAGGGCGACGATGTCGCCGGCCTGGGCCATCTCGAGTTCCTGACGCGAATCGGCATGCATCTCGACGATACGGCCGATACGTTCGGTCTTGCCTGTGAACGTGTTCAGAACACTGTCACCCTTCTTCATGACGCCGGAGTAGATGCGCGTAAAGGTCAGGGCGCCGTAACGGTCGTCCATGATCTTGAACGCAAGTGCGCGCAGCGGCTTGCCAGGGTCAACCTCGGCGAAACGTCCCGTTTCCTGTCCTTCGAGGTCCATTTCCGGTTGAGGCTTGACTTCGGTCGGGTTGGGCAGATAGTCAACAACTGCATTAAGAACGTTCTGTACACCTTTGTTTTTAAAGGCGGAGCCACAGAAGGTCGGGAAGAAGTCCAGGGCAATTGTGCCCTTGCGGACGCACTTCTTGATGTCGTCAACGGACGGCTCGTTGCCCTCGAGGTATTGCTCAAGGAGGTCATCGTCCTGCTCAACAGCGGTCTCGATAAGCTTTTCGCGCCACTCTTCAACGGCGTCCTGCATGTCTTCGGGTACATCGGTGATTTCATAGGACGCCGGATCGTTGGGATCGGACCAGATCCACGCCTTGCGCGTCAGCAGATCGACGATACCGGTGAAGTTGTCTTCGACACCGATCGGCAACACCATGACCAGCGGATTCGCGGCCAGTACGTCCTTAATCTGCTTTACTACGCTGTAGAAGTCCGCGCCAACACGGTCGAGCTTGTTGACGAAAATAATTCGCGCAACCTCGGATTCGTTGGCATAACGCCAGTTCGTCTCGGACTGCGGTTCAACGCCACCGGAACCACAAAACACGCCGACACCGCCGTCGAGCACCTTCAGGGAACGGTAGACTTCGATGGTGAAGTCAACGTGTCCCGGTGTGTCAATGATGTTCAACGTATGGCCGTTCCACTGGCAACTCGTGGCAGCCGACTGGATCGTGATGCCACGCTCCTGTTCCTGCTCCATGAAGTCCGTGGTGGCTTCACCGTCGTGAACCTCGCCGGTCTTGTGGATCTTGCCGGTGAGTTTCAGAATACGCTCGGTCGTCGTCGTCTTGCCCGCGTCAACGTGGGCAAAGATACCTATGTTTCTGTAAACGCTTAGGTCTTTCATTTCAATGCTTCAGCTCTGTTGGTCTCTTCATGGCACCACCTCTTTTTGCACTACGCCAGGGCTCTCAAAGCCTTTCAAAAGCGAGAACCCGTCAAATCGTCGAGGTGGGTGCACGTTGTCCGTGGCCGTCCATCGTTGTTTACCCGGGGCAGGTAAGTGCAGCCCTACATTCGGGTCAGGACAGGCCTTGGGGCGCGGATAATAGCAGCGCAAAGCGCCCTAAACCAGCCCATTTCAGAGGTGTCCGGACAGGCGCCGTCACAGCCTGTTGTTTTTCTTTAAAAACAACAGGCTAGCCTAGCGGCGAAGGATGGCGATCCAACGGGCAATATTCAGCACGCTCATGAGTGACGCGGAAACGTAGGTCAGGGCCGCCGCCGTCAGGAGTCTGCGGGCATGTGGACGGTCGCCTTTCCTGAGGATGCCAAGCTCTTCGAGGAGCGGCAGGGCGCGCGCAAAACTGGCATTGAACTCGGTCGGCAGTGTGATGAAATGGACCGCCGCGGCGATGCCAAGCGTCAGCATGCCCGCCGCGAGTGTCAGCAGGCCGATGTACGGCGCGCGCGTGAGAAGGCCAAGGAATGGCGCAATCACGAGGACGCCGGCGCCCAGTTTTTCGATGCCCCGGGTCGCCTTCACCAGCCGTGTGCGCAGGATGAGCGGACGATAGCCTTCGTGATCCTGCAGCGCGTGGCCGACCTCGTGCGCAGCCACCGTGATGGCCGTCAACGAGTGACCGTCGTGTTTCTCCTGCGACAGGCGCACGGACTTGGCATCAGGGTCGTAGTGGTCTCCCTGGTCCGTCGCCTCGACTTTGACATGGTGCATGCCACGCTGGTCGAGAAGGTGCCTCGCGAGTTGCGCGCCCGTACCGGGGTAGCGGTCCGCGGGCACGCTATAGCGTTCGATGACCCTGCCGACCCAGATTCCCGGGCCGAATACCAGGATCAGAACGACTATTATGAGGACGATGATGGTCACTCTGCTAATCTACCAGCGTTTGCGGCAGAGAAGGCTACCGGGGTGACTCAGGACCAGGCAACATTATTCGGCTTGTTGTTTTTCGTGTTCGTGTTTCTGATCTGGGGGCGCTGGCGCTACGACCTGGTCGCATTCATCGCGCTGCTCGTGGCGATATTGACCGGGCTCGTGCCCACGAAACTGGCCTTCTCGGGCTTCGGCCATCCGGCAACCATCATTATTGCGCTGGTCCTCGTCGTGAGCCGCGGGCTCTCCAATTCCGGGGCGATCGAACTGGTGGCGCGCTACGTCGTCGATGCGTCGCGCAAGCTGGCTACCCACGTTGCGATCATGTCGGGGGTTGCGGCGGCGTTGTCTGCAGTCATGAATAACGTGGCCGCTCTCGCGCTCCTCATGCCGGTGGACATGCAGGCCGCCAAGAAAGCCGGCCGCAGTCCGTCCCTGTCGCTCATGCCGCTGTCCTTTGCTTCCATCCTCGGCGGCATGATTACCATGATCGGCACACCGCCCAACATCGTTGTTGCGGAGTTCCGCGGTGAGGCACTGGGTATGTCCTATCACATGTTCGATTTCGCGCCGGTTGGGCTGGCCTGCGCAATCGTCGGTGTCGCGTATGTTGCGCTGATCGGCTGGCGGCTTCTGCCGACCGAGCGGCAATCCAGTGATGCGGGTAAGGAATTGTTCGACCTGGCCGACTACATCGTCGAGGTCAAGGTCCCGGAAGGCTCGTGGGTAATCGGCAAGCAGGTTCGCGACCTCGATGAAAGAGCGGAAAAGTCAGACGTCCAGGTCATCGGCCTGATTCGCCGCGGGCGCCGCCTGCCGGGTCTTGCGCGCGTTGCGGGAATCAAGGCCGGCGACATCCTGGTTCTCGAAGCGAGCCCCGACAGCCTCGAAGAGGCACTTGGTGCTCTGCAACTCGATTACGTCGGCAAGGGCGAGGGCAAGCTCGGCGACGAGGACCTGGTCCTGCAGGAAGTTGTTGTGCAGGAATCATCCCGGCTTGCCGGTCGCTCGGCCATGTCGGTTCGCTTGCTGTACCGCTACCGGGTCGCGCTGGTTGGCGTCTCCCGTCAGGGTCGTCGCTTTAACGACAAGGTCCGTGCACTCACATTGCAGCCCGGCGACGTGCTGTTGTTGCTCGGCGCTGAAGATCGACTGGCCGATATCACGGGCCGGCTGAGCCTGCTGCCGCTCGCCGACCGCGGGCACGCCGTCATCCAGCGCGACAAGGCCTGGATCGCCGTCGGCGTGTTCGCAGCGGCTATCGCCGTGGCCAGTTTTGGCCTGGTTTATTTGCCGGTCGCACTGGGATGCGTGGCAGCGATCTATATTCTTCTTAACGTCGTCCCGATACGCGATGTGTACAGTTCGATAGAGTGGCCCGTCATCGTACTTCTCGGCTCGATGATTCCAATTGGCGGTGCATTGCAGTCGACCGGCGCGACCTCGCTGATTGCGGGAGGCATCGTGGACCTGTCCGCGGGCTTTTCGCCGGTCCTGGTGCTGACGCTCCTTGTCGTCGTGACAATGACCCTGTCCGACGTCATGAACAACACGGCGACAGCCGTGATTACCGCACCGATTGCCGTGGAAATTGCCGCTCGTCTCGGGGTCAGTCCCGACCCGTTTCTCATGGGCGTTGCTGTCGCGGCATCCTGCGCTTTCCTGACGCCGATAGGCCACAAGAACAATACCTTGATCATGGGGCCCGGTGGCTACCGATTCGGCGATTACTGGCGCATGGGACTGCCCCTGGAGATCCTGATCATCGTTGTCGCGGTGCCTGCACTCCTCTTCTTCTGGCCGCTCTGAGCCCCGGGCTTATGTAAAACACCTGTCGCAAATCGCGATCAACGCAGGTCAAAAACTGACACTCATCGTCCATTGCACGAGCCAGCGGCTGTCAGGGCGGTTCGGCAACTCATTGATAATTATAAAATAAATGAAGAGATCGCCGTCAGTCCATTCTGGCACAGGGTTTGCACCTTTCCTTGGCAAGAGCCGCTTTGCGGCGTGACCTTAAGTCAGACATTACTACGGAGATTGACATGACAAGGGCGACGATCCAGGACTGGACCGATAGCGTTGTGCTGTTGAAATTCGACCAGCACCGCGACGTGAAGTACCAGGTTTACCGGGAACAGGAAAAGCATTTCCTTGAGATGCGTGACAAGGCCGATGCGCATATCCATACCCTCGAGCTTCCCGACGGGATGAAGCTCGACCGAACGAGTTACGAGGTCTTGTTGCGCTACGTGCTGCTTGACGTTGTGGCGGCGTAGGCTTCGACGGCCGCCCAAACGCGTAACAGGTTCTCGCCGAGAATCTTACGTATGTCTTCCTCGCTGTAACCTCGTTGCAAAAGGCCTTCTATGAGGTTCGGGTAGTGCGACACGTCCTTGAGCCCGGTGGGCAGGGAATCGCCAACACCATCGAAGTCCGATCCTATGCCGACGTTGTCGATGCTGGTGAGTTTCACGACGTGATCGAAATGATCCAGTACGTCGTCCAGCGAGGCAAACGGCATCGGGCCGTGCTCGACCTCGTAAATCTCGCGGTAATTCCGGTACAGGAAAGCCTCCGTGAGTTCAGGATGATCCTGCAGATATAGTTTTCCAGCGGCCATGAGTGCGTCCCCGTAGTCACGGGCGACCTGGTTTACGAACGTCGAGCCGAAATTGATCTGGATAACTCCGCCGTTCTCCGCCAGCGCGACGATCATTTCGTCGCTCATGTTGCGCTCGAACCCGGGGGTGAAATGGCGTGCCGACGAATGCGAGGCGATGACCGGTGCCTGCGACATTTCGATGATCTGCCAAAAGGCGTCGTCCGACACATGGCTGACATCCACCATGATCCCCAGGCGGTTCATTTCCAGGATCGCCTCCCGGCCAAATTCACTGAGGCCGCCCCACTGGCGGTTGTCGTCATACGACGAGTCCGAGAGGTGATTCGACAAGCTATGGGCAGGTGTTACATAGCGGATGCCCCGGTCGTAGAAGTGCCGCAGGCTTGCAAGGTCACCCTCGATCGGCGAGCCATTCTCCATACCCAGCGGCAAGGACATGATACCGGCATCGAAATGCGCGCGAACGTCGGCGACGCTCCGGGCGATCGCGAATTTCTCCGGCGCCCCGGCAACGATTTCCTCAACGGAATCGATCAGCTTGTCGGCCAGTTCCCTTGAGCCACCTGCCGCTTCCAGTGCAGCCGGCGTGTAGATCGACATGAAGGGGGCATTCAAGCCTCCGCTAAGCGCACGTGGGTAGTCGAAGTCGCCACTGCCCGTCGCATGGGCAACGTCCTCGGGCTTTGCTTGCAGGCGGTAGGGCACGTCGACATGCGAATCGACGATGATACTCGACGCGGCGATGCGTTTTGCCTCCACGGCGGGATCCGGAGCAGGCTCTTCGACGGGGGCGGTGTCTTTGCCGCAAGCGGCGAGCATTGTCGCGGCCACGGCCACGGCCAGTATCTTATTTGTCATCGGGGGATATTTCGCTGGTTCAGGGAGTCGAAGATTGTAACAATAGTCGTACGGCATGAGGCAAGGAACAAATCATGAGTGACACCAATCCTCCGGCAGATCGGGCATTCGTCGATGAGAAAGAACCGGCAAAGCCGATAGAAGAGAACCTGAAATCGCGTGCTACCTGGACGCGTTTCCTGTTTATGATCATCAGTTACGTGTTGATCAGCCTGGCGAGTATCGTCGGCTCGGTCATTGTCGTTTTCGGCTTCCTCTGGGTCCTGTTCACGGGTGAGGTCAATCGCGAACTACGTGGAGTGGGGCAGAGCCTCGCCGCGTACATTTACGAAAATATTCGCTTCCTGACGTTCAACACGGAAGACAGGCCGTTCCCCTTTGGCAACAAATGGCCGGACAGCGGCGTCGAGGCCGGAGACCCGTCTAAATAGCGAGTTCGCGCTGGCCCGGTTGCCAGTGCGTCAGATTGATGTGCGCGCCTCCCATGCCGAGGCCGCGCACCCAGCGGGCGGCTGCATCCAGCGTTACCCAGGTTCGTACCTTGCCCTTGCGGGTCTCAGCCGTAATCGGCCCATTGGGTGTTTTCGCCTCAACGTGAAAACGCGCGCCGCTGGCGATGATGTTGATGTTCTTGATGGCACCGGCGGCAACCATCGCCTTCAACATACGTTCATCCATTTCTGTTCCCCGGGAAAAACTCGGTCTGGTCTGGGATGGTGATTCCGGTTTCGCCGCAGTGACGGCGAATCAGCATTTCAACCATATTGGCCACGCTGCGGTGCTCACGGGCGGCGGCTTCCCGCACGGCTTCCTTGATGCCGGGCTCGATGCGGAGGTTGAGCGTGGATACCTTGGTCTTTGGCATGCGTTACATTGTATATAAAAAATAACGAAAATGTAACGCATTTTAAACGTTTCCTGCGACGCAATGCATAGGTCCTGTCCCGTGAGGCTATACTGCGCTGGCATTTCCGCTTCGCGGAGTGTCCCAGCAACGGTACATAGGGCAAACACACGTCATGCGGCTAGAGAGTATTAATGTCGGCAGGGTCGAGGCGGTCACGTACCGGGAGAAGTCCGAGGAAACGGGGATCTGCAAGCGGCCGGTACAGGGTGCGGTGCAGGTGGGCATCCTGGGTATCCCGGGGGACGCCATCGTTGCGACGCAACACCACGGCGGCGCCGATCAGGCAATCTATGCTTACAGCGCAGATGACTACGATTGGTGGGCATCCGAGGCCGGGATAGCGTGTTACCCGGGCCTGTTTGGCGAGAATCTCACGATTCGGGATTTGCCGACGGATATGAATGTCGGTGACCGGCTCCTGATCGGGGAGGTCGTTCTCGAGGCGACGGCGCCGCGGATTCCCTGCGACACTTTAGCCGCGCGCATGCGGGACAGCGGGTTTGGCCTGTCGTTCCGCAAGGCCGAGAGGCCTGGCATTTACTTTCGAGTTCTCAATGAGGGCGAAGTGCAGGCCGGCGACGTCGTCACGCTGGTCGAGACGGCCGAGTTCCGGGTCTCCATACTGGACCTGTTCCGTCACAAGTACCGTGTCCGGCATGAGGCCGACGAGTTGCGGCGCCTGCTTGAGGCGCCCGTAGCCGAACGGTTTCGTGCGCAAATCGAGGCTCAGCTCGCGAAACTGGCCCGGGCCTGATGCCCGGAATCCCTGGCACTTGACATAAGTCCGGACGCCGAATTGCCTTTTCAGCAAAAAGATATCAAAATGATATCAAAGTGACGCAGCAAGCTGAGGAGAGGACAATGATCCGGGAAGTAAAACGAACCGTGCCGTCCGGGTACCTGATGCTCGTGGTACTCGCAGTGGCTCAACTGGTTTTCGCGTACATGATTTATCTCGCCGGGAGTGCAGAGAACATTCCCGGGCTCATCGCCTCGGTCCTGGCCTCGATCATTGTGCTTATTTGCTGGGCCGGGCTGTTCATGGTGCATCCCAACGAAGCCAAGGTCTTGCAGCTGTTTGGCAAGTACGTGGGTACCTGTCATGACCCGGGTTTGCGCTGGGCGAACCCGTTTTACGCGAAGGCCTCGGTATCCGTGCGTGTGCGCAATTTCGAGAGCGGCAAGCTGAAAGTCAATGACGCGAATGGCAGCCCGATCGAAATCGCGGCAGTTGTCGTCTGGAAAGTCTTCGATACGGCGGAAGCGCTGTTCGAGGTAGACGACTACGTGAATTTCGTGGAAATCCAGAGCGAGTCGGCGTTGCGAAACCTGGGCACAACCTATCCCTATGAGCCCCACGAAGACGAGGGCGGCATGGCGCTACGCAGCAATCCCGCAGAAATTTCGCACGCGTTACGCGAAGAGATTCAGGATCGGCTGTCGCAAGCCGGTGTCACGGTTGTAGAGGCGCGCATCTCCCACCTCGCATACGCCCCCGAGATTGCCAACGCGATGCTCAGGCGCCAGCAGGCGTCAGCGATCATCGCGGCGCGCAAGCAGATAGTACGGGGGGCAGTCGGCATGGTGCAACTGGCACTCAACGCGCTCGACGAAGACAAGATCGTCGAACTCGATGAAGAGCGCAAGGCGGCGATGGTCAGCAATCTCCTGGTCGTCTTGTGCAGCGACGAAAGTGCGCAGCCGGTTCTCAACACGAGCTCGCTGTACACGTGATGTGCGGGTAGCCGGGGCGACGCATGGCGGCACGCAAATCATTTGCTCTGCGTATTGAGGAGAAGACGCTACGTGCAATGCAACGGTGGGCGCGGGACGACCTGCGCAGTCTTAATGCTCAGATTGAGTTCGTGCTGCGCGACGCATTGCGCAAAGCGGGTCGCCTCAAGGGGCTGGATAATGAGGCCGATGACGATACCGACAGCGAGTGATGGGTAACCTGATTGCAATCGTCTCGATCATCCTTGCGCTGTTTGCAGCAGGATGTATCGTCTACATCGCTCGTGAACTGACGTCGAAAGAGAATCTCCCGGACGCGCCCGAAGAGCGCGGCCGGGAGGAAGATGCTTAGCGGCGTTCGCTGCGACGACGTTCAGACTTCTTCTGCGACGAACGTGACTCACTGCGCGCCTGGCGTTGAGGCGGCGGTGCCGCCCGCTGTTGCTGTGGTGCTGGTGCCGAGCGTTGCTGCGGTGCTGGTGCCGAGCGTTGCTGCGGTGCCGGTGCCGAGCGTTGCTGCGGTGCCGGTGCCGAACGCTGCTGACGCTGCGGTGCCGAGCGTTGCTGGCGTTGCGGTGTCGCACGCTCCTCGCGTCGTTGCGCCTGCGGTGCCGTACGTTGCTCCCGCTGCGGTGCCGGTGCTGAACGTTGCTGCGGTACCGGTGCCGAAC
>JAOUNK010000298.1 GCA_029881015.1 Gammaproteobacteria bacterium
CCTCATCCAGCAGCAAGCTCGACTGCCCGCCGGTCATGGCCAGGTACACGCGCGCCAGAAGCTCGGAGTCGATGAGGGCACCATGAACGTCGCGCCTGGACGCGTCCACCGCGTAGCGCTTGCACAGGGCATCGAGGCTGTTGCGTTGCCCCGGGTGTATCTGCCGCGCCAGCGTCAGGGTATCGAGCACCGTGCAATGGTCCGTGATCCTGGGCCGGGCGTGCTTCATGAGCCGCAGCTCGTGCTCGATGAAGCCTACGTCGAAGTCGGCATTGTGGATGACGAGTTCGGCATCCTTGACGAATTCGATGAACTCGTCGACGATTTCGGCAAAGCGCGGCTCAGTCTCGAGCTGCTCGCGACTGATGCCATGCACCGCCTCGGCGCCTGCGTCGATGTCGCGATCCGGGTTCAGGAAACGATGAAACTCGCGCCCCGTCAGCCGGCGATTGACCATCTCGATGCAGCCGATTTCGATAATGCGGTGCCCCTGGCTCGTCGACAGACCTGTTGTCTCGGTATCAAGAACGACCTGTCTCATAATTCATCGATTCCCAGGTTGGCCAGTTCGTCGGCTTCTTCATTGCCGGGATTGCCGTCGTGGCCCTTGACCCATTGCCACTCGATCTCGTGCCGCTGTGTCGCCTCGTCAAGCATCATCCAGAGGTCCTGGTTCTTGACGGGTTTCCTTGCCGCCGTCTTCCAGCCCCGCTTCTTCCAGTTCGCCAGCCACTCGTTGATGCCGTCCATGACGTACTTCGAATCGGTGTGCAGCACGACCTTGCTCGGCCCCTTGAGTGCATTCAGCGCCTCGATGGCTGCCAGCAATTCCATGCGGTTGTTGGTGGTCTCGAGCTCGCCGCCATGCAGCCTCCTGCGATGGCGCCCGGCGATCAATACGGCACCCCATCCGCCCGGGCCAGGATTCCCCCTGCATGCGCCGTCGGTATAGATCTCAATCGTTCGTGTCAAAACCGGTCTTTGTGAAGCGAATTCTGGAAACTCGTGTGGATGGTTCGGCCAGGCCCGTGACGACTTTCGGCTTGCGCCACCAGAGTGGCCTGACCGGCGTCAGCGTACTGACCCGCTTTTGCGCCGAGAGCATATAGCATGCCGCCAACTCGGGCCACAAGGCCTGGCCACGCCGCTCCCATTTTTGCGAAGCGCTCACCGTCTTGCGCGGCAGCGGCCAGCGGAAAAAATAGCGCTGTTCGCCCTGGATTCGCATGTCGAGCAACTTGAGCCAGTCCCGGATGCGTCGCTCCGAGATCACGTGATCGGCGCCCGGTGGCATGCCCGCGCCCGGGATCAGGCGCCTGAGCCCCCACAAGCCACCCGGTTTGAAGCCGAGAATGACGATATGCCCGTTGGCGCGCAAAACCCGGTCGACCTCGCGCAGTACCTCGTGGGGGCGGTCGTTGAAATCCAGTGTGTGAGGCAACAGGACGGCGTCTATCGAATCGCTCTCTACAGGCAGCCTGTGGAGCTCGCCGACGACGGACGGCTCGCCAGCGGCCGTCTCGGCAATCAGCGCGCAGCGCTGGGTCCGGGTGAAGCGCATGAATGTCCGGTTTTCTCCCCACATGCCGAGCTGCAGGCACTGCTCGCCGAAGATCCCGTCCAGGGCCTCTTCCACGATTCGCGCCTCCTGCTGCAGAAGGGCATCGCCAAGCGGCGACTGCAGCCAATCCTGCGATTTGTGTGAACTTACCCCTTGCACAACATTTCCGCCTCAGTAGGATAGCCCGATGTCTTACATATTCCGGGCAGCAATCTGCCAATTATTGCAGAGAACTAGGGCCACTGGCGCCCTCTCTGTCACCTTTTTGGCATTCCTCGCGATGCCGGTGGCGGCCGAACCGACGCTGACGCTGATCTCGCCGGTCGCCGGCATCGACATGCCGTCCACGCCGGCGCGTCCCGATGACGTGCTGTCGCGCCTGCGCGCCGGTTTTGCGCTCACCTATGAGGACAACCCCCGCACGGCGGCCGAGCTCAAGTGGTTCGCGAAGCACCCGGACTACCTGGACCGGGTATTCACCCGCGCGCAACGTTACCTGCCGTACATCCTCGCCGAGCTCGAACGTCGTGACATGCCGCTCGAGCTCGCCCTGCTCCCCATCGTCGAGAGCGCCTATGACCCGTTCGCGTACTCGCATGGCCGCGCGGCCGGCCTCTGGCAGATGATCCCGGGCACGGCGAAGCGCTTTGGCGTGAAACAGAACTGGTGGTACGACGGTCGCCGCGACGTAGTCGACTCCACGCGCGCTGCGCTCGACTACCTCGAGTATCTCGAAGAGCTTAATGACGGCAACTGGCTCAATGCCATTGCCTCCTATAACTCGGGCGAAGGCAACGTGTTGCGCGCCGCGCGCAAGAATCGCAAGGCGAACAAGCCGATCGATTTCTGGTACCTGACGTTACCCAAAGAGACGAGCATGTACGTCCCCAAGCTGCTCGCCCTCGTCGAGATCGTTGCGGACCCCGGCAAATACAATCTCACGTTGCCCGAAGTACCTAACGAACAGCAGTTCGTCATCGCGGATATCGATTCGCAACTCGATCTCGCACTGGCCGCCGAGCTGGCCGGCGTGAATGTCGACACGATCTACCAGTACAACCCGGGCTACAACCGCTGGTCCACGGATCCCGCGGGTCCGCACCGGCTCGTCATGCCCGTCGACGTCGCTGACCAGTTCAGCGCGGCACTGGACCAGGTGCCAGCACGCGAGCGCGTACGCTGGCAGCGCCACAAGGTGAAAAGCGGTGAAGCGATCTCGCAGATCGCTCGAAAGTACAACACGACCGTGGCGGCCCTGCGCTCGGCGAACAATCTGCGCGGCAATACCATTCGCGCGGGTGACTACCTGATGATCCCTGTCGCTACGAAGCCGCTCAGCGCTTACAGCCAGAGTGCCGATGCGCGGCTGGCCAAGACGCAAAACCGCAAGCGCGCCGGTGACAAGGTCGAACACATCGTGCAGCGCGGCGAGAGCTTCTGGACAATCGCGCGGCGCTACAACGTGACGCATCGGCAGGTGGCCGCATGGAACGGTATGGCACCGGGCGACACGCTGTCGGTCGGCAAAAAGCTCGTGATCTGGACCCATGGTGCCGTCGCGAGCGCGGAACAGCCGCGTACGTCACCGACGGACGCCCTGGGCAATACGACCCGCAAGCTGCGTTACACCGTGCGCAACGGCGACTCGCTGTACCTGATCGCCCGCAAGTTCCGCGTTGGCATAGACCAGATCGCGCGGTGGAATGGTATCGATCGAAACAAGATCCTGCGCCCGGGACAGAAACTGAGCCTGTATGTCGATGTGACGGCGCAGTCCAGCTAAAATACCCACCAATCTGAATCTCCCGGGGAAACACTATGGGCTTTATGGCCGGTAAGAAGGCGCTCATCGTTGGCGTCGCAAGCGATCGCTCGATCGCATCAGGTATCGCTGAGGCGTTTGCCCGCGAGGGCGCCGAGATCGCATTTACGTACCAGAACGAGAAGCTGCACAGCCGCGTCGAAAAGCTCGCGGAGCGCCTCGGGCAGAACACCGAACTGCTTTTCCCCTGCGATGTCACGTCCGACGACGAGATTGACGCCGTGTTCGCCAGGCTTGGCAAGCACTGGGACGGCCTGGATATTCTCGTGCACTCGGTCGGCTTCGCACCGCGCGAACAACTGGCCGGCACGTTCACCGAATCCGTCACGCGCGAGGGCTATGCCATCTCGCACGACATCTCCGCCTACAGCCTCGCGGCACTGGCCAAGGCGGCGTTGCCCATGATGAAAGGCCGCAACGGCGCGATCCTGACGTTGACCTACGACGCGGCAACCAAGGTGGTGCCGAACTACAACGTGATGGGCCTTGCCAAGGCCAGTCTCGAGTCTTGCATGCGCTTCCTCGCGGCGGACCTGGGCCCTGAAGGGATTCGTGTCAACGCGATCTCGGCGGGCGCCGTGAAGACCCTGGCCGCGGCGGGCATCGGCGGCTTCCGCAAAATGCTGAATTACGCGGTGAAAGCGGCCCCACTGCGCCGCACGGTCACGATCGAGGAGATCGGCAACACGGCCGCGTTCCTTTGCTCCGACCTCGCCTCGGGCATCACCGGCGAAACGACGTTCGTCGACGCCGGCGTCAACATCATGGGCATGGTCTTCGACGACGACTAATTAGGGTGCCAGTCACCTTATTTCGAGTCTAAAGGTGCCAGTCACCTTAGACTCGAAATAAGGTGACTGGCACCGTAGTGGCACCGTAGCTGCGGCGGACACCGGGTCAGGTGGGCTCGCGTGCCTCGGTGCCGGGCCCTTCGATGCCGACGAAGGTCTTCTCACCGCCAAGTCTTGCGACGATCGTGGCGCAGCACGCGTCGCCCCAGACGTTAACGCT
>JAOUNK010000031.1 GCA_029881015.1 Gammaproteobacteria bacterium
GAGCGCGTGTTGCAACAATGGCCGGCCTTGCAGGTCGTCGAGAAGCTTGGTCTTCCCGTACCGCTTCGACTGGCCGGCTGCGAGCAAGACAATGTATATGCGCTGCGACATGCCGGGGTCTCTTCAGATTGCCGAAACCATGATATCAACAATGCGGCGAGACAGTGGTGTCACCCCGGTTGCGTCGACCGCGAGGCCGCTGGCGATCCGTGGATCATCAGCCGGTTCGACGGTAAATAGTGTGAAAACCGGTCGCCGCGGTAAGATAGTCCTCGTCCGGCGTTTCGTCTGAGGGATTCATGAGCAAAGTCAAACAACCCATTCACATCATCAACGTTCCACTGGACCTCGGCGCGTCGCGTCGCGGTACGGATGCGGGTCCGTCGGCGTTTCGCGTGGCCGGGCTCGGACGTGAGATCCGGGACATGGGCTACACGATCTCGAGCGAGACGGACATTCCTGTACCGGCCATGGAGACACGCAAGACGAGCGATACCAGGACGCGCTTCAAGGACGAGATTCTGCAGGTCTGTGAGGAGCTTGCGAATCACGTGATCGCTGCGCTCGAAGCCGGCGAGTGGCCGTTGGTGATCGGCGGTGACCACTCGATCGCCATGGGCACGGTCTCCGGTCTCGCCGCGCACCTGGGTAAGTCAGGCCAAAAGCTCGGCCTGATCTGGTTCGACGCGCACGGCGACATGAATCTCCCGGACTCGACACCGAGTGGCAACATTCACGGCATGCCGCTCGCGCACCTGCTTGGCTACGGAGATCCTGACCTTGCCAGCATCCACGGGATTTCCCCGGCCGTCAATCCTGAAAACGTCGTCCTTATCGGTATCCGGGACATCGACCAGATCGAGCGAGATTTCATCAACGCATCCGGCGTCACGGCATTCACGATGCGGGACATCGACCAGCTCGGCATGGCCGAAGTTGCACGGCGGGCCCTCGAGATCGTGAATGACGGTACGGGCGGTTTTCACGTGAGTTTCGACCTCGACGGCTGCGATCCCGAGGTCATACCGGGAACCGGCACGACCGTCCCGGGCGGTGCGAGCTTCCGTGAGGCGCATCTCCTGTTGGAGGAGTGTGCGGCAGACGGCCGGATTCTGTCGCTCGAGGTTGTCGAGCTGAACCCGTTCCTCGACCACGCCAATATCTCGGCCAAGCGTGCCGTATCGCTGATCCAGAGCGCGCTCGGCCGCAGTATTCTCTAGTTATCCTCGCCTAGCGGCACGCCGCCGGCAGATGCTTCGGCAGGATTGTCGGGCTGGAACAGACCCATACCACGCTGCCTGAACCGTCAACCGCGGGCTCCATAACTATCGTCGCATCGTTGATAACGACATGCGCGTCATTGCCGTAGGTGATGACGATCGTGCCATTGGCAACACGTACACTGGACGTGTACTTGCCGGCGATCCGATCCGCCGGGCTGAGTCCCGCGGCTTCGTTGTCCGCCGGAAACGCTTGCCTGTCGAAATAGTATTCCGAGACTGCCGCCTTCGCGCCGCTCGAAAGATTCAGCCCCTCGGAAACCTGCGCACGAATCGTGTAGTCGTTGTACGCCGGAACAGAGATGGCAGCGATGACGCCGATGAGGAATGCGAGGATGATCGGCAGCAGGACCAGAACGATATTGCTCGTGCCGCCAATTCTGTTCAGTTCCGCTGCCTGCTGTTCCGCGGAGGAGGTGATGGCCGCAACCTTGTCGGCTTTTTTCTGCGCGTGGCGGTAATAGAGCCGGTTGGCGAACATCGGCACGAGCAGGAATGTGATCAGCAGATAGGACACATAGTAAACACCGGACGCCACCTCGGCGCCAACAGCCGCACCGGCGAAACCGCTGATAATGCCCAGCGAAAATGGCAGGACTATCCAGTACAGGAACGCATAGAGCCACATCTTCCGGTACAGCAGCCACCACGACGAGATAAAGAACGCCGGCCAGTGCCAGGAGACTGAGCTTCCGCCACGTTTTATCTGGTCAAAGCGTCGGGCGTAGTAGTCGGCGTTCTTCGGGCCAACGTACGCGGCAAGCAGATCGCCTTGTGGCGCGAACGTCGTGTCGCTCGCGGGTGCGCGGTAAATGGACTCTGAATCGTTCTCGCGGCTCATGGCATACTCCGGTTTGTATGCGGTCGGATGGTAGCAAACATGACTGGTGAAAATCCCTATGAAGCGCCGAAGGCAGACGTTTCCGTGGCATCCATTCAACCCGGGGAGCTGGCCTCAAGGGGTGCCCGCCTGGGAGGCTCGATTGTCGATGGCCTGGTCGCGGCGGCCATTATCTGGCCGGCGATGTACTTCACCGGCATGTTTGACCGGGCAATGGAAGGAACGCAGTCCTACGAGGAAGCTGTTGTCGGTGCTCTGTTCGGCTTTGCCGTATTCCTGGTGTTAAACGGGTACCTGCTCGCAACACGCGGGCAAACCATCGGCAAAGTTGCAGCGCAAACACGCATTGTCTCCATCGAGGACCGCAAGATCCTCCCGCTCTGGAAAGTTATCCTGTTGCGCGTTGCCCCGGTGTCGGTCGCGTCGATGATTCCCCTGCTCGGGTCGATCCTGACCCTCATCGATATCTTGTTCATCTTCCGCCAGGATTGTCGCTGCGTACACGACCACATCGCAGGGACTATTGTCGTCAAGGCCTAGCCCGGATGTCGGTGCGCCTCTACAAGACACCCGCGCGTTTGATCGCGAGATAGCGATTCGTGATCGCGGCCGGCAGGTCGTCACTCAGGCAGTCTTCTACGTAAACGCCTTTCGCTTCGAGTAGCCGATGGGACTCGCGCCGGCTGTCGAGGTAGCGATTGGTCGACGCGAACAACAGCGCGTCATCGAAACTGCTTATTTCACGGTCGATCGATTCATCCAGCGCACGCTCCCGAAGGCTTGCGAGAATCACGAGGTGGCGGCGCTGCAGCAGGTCCGTGGCGATTTGCAGATCTTCAGAATCCTCTTCGCGAACGTTGGTCAGGAAGACGACCAGTGAGCGTCGCCGTTGCCTGACCGAGAGGTCGGTTGCGGCGGCAATGTAGTCGATCTCGACCGGTTCCGGCTGGATGTCGTAAACGTGGTTCAACAGGCCGTTGATGGTGTCCGCTCCCTTCCTCGGCGCGAACCAGGTGCGTTCACTCCCTGCCGTGAGAATGCCCGCGGCGTCACCCTGTCTGAGCGCGACGAAACTCAGGAGCAGCATCGCATTGAGTGTGTGATCGAAGTGGCTCAGGGCGCCGTCCTTGGCGAGCATGCGGCGGCCGGTGTCGAGGATGAATACGATCTGCTGGTCGCGTTCGTCCTGGTACTCCCGGGAAATCAGGCGGCTCATGCGGGCCGTCGCTTTCCAGTCGATCGCACGCATGCTGTCACCCTCGCGGTACTCGCGAAGCTGGTGGAACTCGATGCCTTCGCCGCGTCGCCTGCTCAGGCGCACGCCGCTGAGCTGCAGGCGGTTGTCGACTTCGTATGCGAGCAACTTGGAGATTGCCGAGTAGTTTGGATAAACACGAACCTGCGACGGCGCTTCGACAAAGCGGCGGCGCCACCACAATCGCAACGGCGATGCGATACGCAGGTCGCAGCCGGGAAACTGCACGGAGCCACGCTCGAGCGGGCGCACCCGGTACCCAGCGTCGACAAAGCGACCAGCCTTCACCCTGAGGGTTAGCGGCAGATCGTCGGACTCGAACGATGGGGGGTGGTAGTCGAACGCCTGCAGCAGCAGAGACCCATGAGGGCGGTTGTTGCGGATCGTGAGCTGGATATCCGTCCATGTCATCAGCGACATCGAGCCCGGAATGCTGCGTTCAAACCCGGGCGCGCCGGTCAGCCAGCACAGCAGGCCATCGACGATCGCGATCAGCCCGACAAGCCCCGCGGCGATCAGCCACACGGTGGTGGCTGCCGGAAAGAAAGCGACTACCAGGCCTGCGGCCATCAGTATGACGGCGAGGACAATGATGGGCAGACGGGGTATCCCGTTCGCGGCGCGTCCACGCTTTCGAGAATGTCACCGAGAATGTCGTCGGGCCGGTAGGCTTCGATTTCCAGCTCCGGCGCGAGGGCGATGCGGTGGCGCAATGCCGGAACCGCGACTTTGCGAACATCGTCGGGTGTCACAAAATCACGACCCTGCAATACCGCGCAAGCACGCGATGCGCGCACGATAGAAATTGCGCCGCGCGGTCCCGCGCCCATGCGAATGCCCGATGCCTGGCGAGTCTGGCGCGCGATGCGAACCGCGTAGTCCAGTACTACCTCGTCGATTCGCGTGCGGGCGACGAGCTGTTGCGCCGCGATGACATCGGCGCAGCTCATGACCGTCTTGACGTCATCAACGTACAGGGAGTCGCCGACCCGCTCGGTTGTCACGGCCGACACGATCTTCTTCTCCGCTTCGTGGTCGGGATAGTCGATAAGCACTTTGAACAGAAAACGGTCGAGCTGCGCCTCCGGCAGCGGGTAGGTTCCCTCGTGCTCTACCGGGTTCTGCGTAGCGACTGCCATGAAAGGCGGTTTGAGTCTTGCCGACTGGCCCTCGATCGTGACCTGGTTCTCCTGCATGACCTCGAGCAAGGCGGCCTGTGTCTTCGCCGGAGCGCGATTGATTTCATCGGCGAGCAACAGGTTCGTGAATACGGGACCGCGCCTCACCCGGAACGTCTCGCTCTTCGGGTCGTACACGGCATGGCCACTGACGTCGCTCGGCATCAGGTCGGGAGTGAACTGGATGCGCGAGAATTCGCCGCCGATGGCCTTGGACATCGACTTGACCAGGAGCGTCTTGCCAAGACCCGGCACGCCTTCGAGGAGCACGTGGCCAGCCGTGAGCAAGGCCAGCACGATGTGATCAACAACGGTGGCCTGGCCGATAAACGCGCGCTCGATTTCTGAGCGCAATGCCTGCACTTGCTGGTACAGCTTCCCGGCGTCGGTTTGCTGGTCGGTCATAGGTTCTTCCTTATTCGTTGAAGTACTTTCATCAAGCGAGTGAATTCACGGTGACTGGTGTGGTCCTGGTTGAACATGGCGTCGAATACATAGGAATCGCGCATACCCGTCATTCTCGCGAGCTGCGTTGCCTGGACCTGTGGCGCGAGGCGGCTCAGGCCCGGGTGTCGCCGTTCCGCTTCGTGCAGGATCGCCGCGGTTGAGCTCGCAACGAGATCGGCCGCACTGCGATTTCGCCAGGCGAAATTGCCGGCGGCACGTACGTGTTCGAGGATCGATCGTCGCGCCAGCGAATCCGGCCCGACGGCTGGCCCGAACTTCGGTGCCCGGGACCAGAGCCACAAGATCAGGGAGGCGACGAACCCCAGTACGACAAAGGGCGCGTTCCTCCAGATCAGTTCCCACAGGGAGGGGAACGCGGTGCTGTAAATGAACCAGGTCTTTCCTTCGTCGACATAGCCGGCCACGATATCCATGAGGAGGCGGGCGTGGTCGTGCTCTTGCAGGTTGAAGTTCGTGAAATACCAGGCGCCGGCAACGACGGTGACGTAGCCTTCTCCCCATTCCCTGCGCGCCGCGACAATGCCTTTTTCGTCGGACAGCGTTGCGCTGGTCGCCTGGTCTTCGTGCGACCGGATGCGTACGTAGGTTGAATCCAGGTCGAGGATGTAGTCGAAACTTTCTTCCTCGTCCTCTCCGTCAGGCGCGGGTTCTTCTTCCTGATCCTCGGCATCGTCGATTTCAACGGGCTCCAGCATGAAGCCGAAGGCGTCGAGAACCAGTTCGGCGAAGTCCGTTTCGCGTTGCGGCGGTAACAGAACGAGGTGGCCGCCGTTCGCAACCCAGCCGCTGAGCATGTTCAGCTCCGTGCCGAACGCAAAGGGCTCGGACGCATGGACGACAAGCGTGTCGTACCGTGCAGGAAGCCAATCGGAGGGCACGAGTTCGGATCGCGAGTCGGCATCGATGCCGAGCTCCTGCAGGAGCATTTCCGCCGCGAGGAAATCATTGACGCGAGCTTCGCCTGAGTAACCGACGTACTCCGTCCTGATGACTTTTTCATGGTAAGTGAAGAACCATGAGGCAAAGAGCACACCAGCAAGCACAGTCAGCAGGATCGCTGTCGTTTGCCTCATTGCGACGCCCCGAAATGCCGTGGCCACTCATCGCACAGTAGCAGCACGGCGTCTTCGGCCGGGTCCTGGTTGCCGTAGGCGCAACGAACCCAGAGGTGAACAACACGACGGAAGAATTCGGCACGCGACGTGTCCGTCTGTGCGGTCACGGCGCCGACACAAGCGCCTTCGGTTGCACTGCGCGGCAGTCGCACGCCGTACTCCCTGACCGCGGCAAACACGCTGCCGCGATAGAGGATACTCAGCGCCTCGCGTTTGCGGCCGGCGCGCCAGGCGCTTCTGACCGCGGCAACGATATCGTCCGGCAACTGCTCGGCGGTCAGTTCTCCGCCCGCGAGAAAAATGCGTCGCTGCGAAGGTGCCGTGGCGCCGGGCAGGCCGAGGTACGGCAACCAGCGATCGCGCATGAGAAAGACGATCAGCAGCAGGATCGCGACGCCGATCCACAGGGCGAACTCGATAGCCCTGGAGAACAGCTCGAAGAACGCGTCGAGCATGTTTCTCGACCAGCCACGGTCTTTCGATGTCTCTTCTTCGGGATCGTCGGTCCGAATGCGTTGCCAGTCTTCGACCCGTTGCGTGGTCTGCAGGGCTTCGCTGGCGTTGACAGACTCGAGCGCCGGCACGACGACGTCGTCGCTCCAAAAGCCGGCGAAGCCAGGGTCAGGTTCGGCGGTCTCTTCGGCAACGTCCGGGTCGGTTTCCTGCGCGATGGCGACCGGCGGGGACAGCAACGGCATAACCAGCAGCGCCAGCACCGCAATTGCGGCCGTCGCGCCGGCACGGCGTTGCACCATGCGCCGGAAGGCAACCTCGATGTCCCAGGCCTCGAGCTGCGTGCGGCAATTGATGTACAGGCCGAAGCCCGCGCCGACGAACCAGGGCTGCAGGGCCGTCTGTGCGAGGTAAAAGGTCAGCAGGCCAATCGCGGCAGCGACATTGGATTCCATCCAGAAGAGTTCGAGCCAGGTGTCCCCGAGCGTGTGCCGGTACGCGTCGGGAATGAAGGCGTAGCCGATCAGCATGATGCCGAAATACAGCGCGAGTACGAGGTGCTCATAAGCCGCCGTAATACCAATGCCGTAGTTGAAGATCTTCATATTGAGAACTTTGCTGCGTGCCCGCCGCGCCGACCCCTTGAGCCCTTCCAGCTGCGTCACGGGCATCGCCACGGAGCGCGCGAAGTGCAGACGGTAGGGCGTAAGCAGGAATATGCGATTCAGCCACGCCAGTCTCGGCACGGCTTTCAGCGTAGCCGCGATGTCGGCATCCTCGCCGAAGAGCCGGCGCGAAATGATGCGCAGGATGGCGCCATCGGCGACGGGCTCGAACCACCAGTAAAGCAGCATGGCCCATGCACCGTAGGGCGTGAAGAAGATCAGCAGCAGCGCCAGCGCCAGGAAGGGCAAGGTGACGGCGAACCAGACCAGGTAGATGGCCCTGGCGTCGCGCCGGATCATCCGTGCGCCGAAATCCGTTGCCTCCCACTCGCTACGGGGTCGCAACTCGACAGTGACGTTCTCAAGATTCATTGCGACCCAACAGGAAGAAGTAGAGACCGTGCAGTACCCAAAGGAACGCACCGACCGAGTACTTGAAGCTCGCCGGCGGCCAGACGGTTGACGACCAGAAGGCTTCGACGAAGGCGGCGGCAACCAGCATCAGTGTGCCGCCGTAGATCAGCGGCAGTCCGCTCTGCGCACGGCTGCGGATCGACTGCCAGCGCGTCATGCGTCCCGGTGCGAGGGCGCCGTAGCCGAGCATCAGCCCAACGCCGCCGAAAATCGTAATGGCAGTCAACTCGAAGGAGCTGTGTCCTGAAACGAATGGCCAGAATGTTTCGGTAAAGCCGGCCACAGTCAGGTGAGTGCTCACGGCACCGAAGTACAGACCGTTGAAGATAAGAAAGAACAGGCTACCGAGCCCGAACAGCAGTCCGCCGGCAAACGTGCGAAAGCCGATGCTGATGTTGTTGTAGATGTAGAAACCGAACATCTGGAAGTCGGAGTCCGATCCTCGTTCCCGCCCTATTGCCTCGTTGGCCGGGTCGTACATTTCCTCCATCCTCGACACGCTGCCCGGGTCCAGCAGCGAGTAGATCGTTTCGGGCAGGAGCACCACGGCCAGCGCCATGACGAGCGCGGGCAGGTAAAACAACAAGGTCGAAGCCAGCATGAACCGCCACTCTTTTCGAAACGTGGCGGGAAAATCCCTGGCCAGGAAGAGACCGATCGATGTCAGGAAGGGCGTGCGAGTTCGGTACATGTGCTGGTGGCCGTCCAGCGCAAGCTGGTTCAGGCGCTGCTGCAGAGCGATGCTGTAGCGGCGGGTCCTCGCAAGCGCCAGGTGATGACAGACCTGGCGGTACATGGCCGGGAAGTTCTTGCTGATTGTCTCGCGAGATTCATGCTCGGAACGCTGCGCGAATCGCGGTGTCGACAATGCGTCGATCCACGTTTCGAAAGTTGCCCAGGTTGCGGCGTGCCGCGATTCGAATGCTTCCTGTCTCATGGCAGCTTCCGTTCCCCGATCAGCCAGTTTGCGTGGCCGACCAGTGCGTTGCGATCGACGCCGTCCAGCATGGGGTCGAGAATGGCCGCCAGCTCCTCGGCTCGCTCGGCGTTCAGGAAATTGGCGCGCTCCCCGAAACTGACAATGGCCTGTTGTTCGTCCAGCGACAGGTGGGCCTTCAATGGTACCGGCGGCACGTCGCCGGGCTTGCTGCCCACCGTCTGCCGGGGCGCATAGACAACGATGGTGCCGGCCGCGAGGTCGCCGAGGCGCTGGAACTGCCTGCTCAACAGCACGGCGATACAGCCAAAGGCATAGCAGCCCGGCAGTGCATCGACAACGCGGATCAGGTTTCGCAGCAGAGAGCCGGACCAGCCGACCGGGGTGCCGTTTGCATTCATGACCCTTATCCCGAGCGCGCGCTTTCCGGGCGTCGCACCGTGATTGAAGATCTCGAACAGGACATTGTAGAACCAGAGCAAGCCGAAGATCAGCAGCAGGTAGATTCCGGTACCGAGGTCGCCGAGGAGTTCGAGAATGATCGAAAGCACGGTCAGCGAGAGAAACTTGATCAGCGCATCGATAAGCCAGGCGAGCGACCGGGGTGCCAGTCCGGCAACGGGCAACCGCAGCTCGACACCTTCGGGAGTCCCGATGTTATAGGCGGTGTCGAGAAGCAAGTCCGGTCGACTTTATTGTTAGCGTACTCACGAGCTTCCATTATCGGTATCTGCCACCCGAGCGCAACTACTGGTTGTTGGCCGTGCCGTCTGCCAGCTACCATGCGGGACCCCCGCGCACAAAGGCAGCATCAGCCTGGAGTCAAAATAAGCGATGAAAGGTTGTAATTGTCGACAGTGTTCGTACCGGCCTCGCCAAGTCCTATCGGGGCAGTTTCAACCTGACCCGCTCGGACGACATGGTCGCTCATGTAATCGATGCGCTGGAAATCGACAATGAGATTTACAACGTCAACGGCGGCAGCATCGCGATCGGTCACCCGTTCGGTATGACGGGCTCACGCATGACGGGTAGCCTGCTGCGTGAGCTCAGGCGCCGCGGCAAGAAATACGGCGTCGTAACCATGTGCATTGGCGGGGTCCAGGGAGCCTCCGCGTTGTTCGAGGCGCTGAACTAGAGCGCGCTGCCCCTGGCGGTACCGGTCAGCTTCTCGGCATTCATGTCGTAGACTGCGCAAATTACTTCACGGTCGTTCTGTTCCCAGCTTTTCGGTGAGGGGAACATGGTCGTGATGTCCAGCGAGGACGATTCATAGTCCTTGCCGACGTACGACTCGAAATGCTCCTTGCAGGAATTGAAGGCAAGCTCAGACATGCCGTCGCCTTCCGGGTAGCTCGTGACTTTGACGTCGAAGACGGCGTACGCCTCGTTGTCATGTGGTTCGGCACACGGTACACCGGGGACGGAGCTGACCTCGTCTTCAAAGCCGACGTCATTGAAACAGTCGCCGACCCGAACGTTGAACGCGCCGATACTGCCACCTTCCACGATGGCGCCACTGCTGTCGCGATCGGCATTCGTTGACGCGCCGTAAATTGCGAAGCCGGCTATCGCGGCCAGATAGACCACCCAATTTTTCATAATGCCTCCCTGGCACCGTTGTGCATCCGTAAGCGTCAAATAATCGGCCATCGGCTGCCGCAAACGAACGACACAGGTCTCGAATTCGTAAAAAAAGGCGTGTTTTGCCTATAGCGGCAGGTAGATCACGGTATTCGAGATGAGGATCATCACGAAAATCAGCGCGGTAACCATTGGGCCCAGGTAGATCTTGCCGGTCATGCGAAAGAAGAATCGATTGAAATACGGCAACACGAACATCATTGGCACGACGCCGAACAACAGGTTCACGTATAACCAGCCGTCGGTCCAGTAGACGGTGCCGGTCGCTGCGAACGTCGTGTACTGCACTACGACGATGAGTATCAGGCCGAGCGAGTTGCCGAGCCCGCCGAGCAACATGCCGCGCCACTCCGGTTGGCCATCGAATCGCATTGCCGCGTTGACGCGCAACGAGTTCGACAGGAAGAACACGAAGAAGAACGGCACGTACATGGCAAGCAACAAGAGCAGCTCGGGCTGGAAAGGGCGCACGCCCATGAACAGGAAACGGTAGTCGACGTGCAGGAAGTAATAGATGGCAAACAGCGACAGGAAGAAACACGTAAACAGCAGTAGCGCCAGTTGCAGTGTACGGGCCAACTCCGGCGCGGATACGGAGGCACCCCAATAGGCCGGCGTGATCCCGTGCCTGCGCCCAAAGTAGCGATAGCTCAGCCAGAACATCAGGTACCCGACTGTCCCGTTGAGCACCGCCCAGAGCATGACGGCATTGTTCATGCGTTGCGGGAAGAACCATGTAAGTTGGCGGCTGGAAGCGGCGACAAACAACTTCTGTGACAGTTCCGCCATGGGGATGTAGGTCACGCAGGCGATAACGGCACCCAATGTGAACGTCGTCCAGAACAGGAGGCGTCCGCGACCCCCGGGCCGCGGCAGGGGCTCCGGAACCGGGTTCGCCAGGCTTCTGAAGCGCCTCGACTGCAGCAGCAGCTGCCCCATCGGTACGATGGCGGCGAGCGCGGCGATCAGGGCGACCACGCCGAGCAACTCTCGCCATTGCCAGACCTGGTCGTAGGGGTCCAGCGAGCGCTCGACGTCGAACACGTGCTCGAAGTACTCGATCTGGTTGGCTATCGCCTCGGCCATGTAGGGCTGGAACGGATGCAGGGTGCGCTCGTTGTGCACGACCCTGAGCGTCTTCTCCCGCCCGTCCCCGTAGTACTTGCCAATTTCGACCTCGGTAACCGCCTGGTCGCGAGGTAAGCCCGAATTGACGGTCCGCAACGCCTCGGGTGCCCTGCGCATGTCGCCGTTGCGATGTTCATTGCGGTATGCACCCTCATCGTAAAGCGCGTACGCGACGCCGACGTTGGAGCGCACGTCCTGCAACACTTCGTCGGTGAGCGTCAGGACGTAGCCGGACACGTAGACGGAATGCAGTTTGCCGGGGAGGCCTGTACGCATCGCCTCGCGGCCAAAGTAATTCGCTCCGCGAATAGCGGCATTACCGCCGGCCGAGTGGCCGGTCGCTCCAATGCGCGTGCGGTCGACGTAGTTGAGATTAGTGGTGCCCGCGACGTAGTCGATGAGCGCGAACATGCCGTAGCCTTCCGTCGTGGCCGCGATGCGGCTCAGTGAGGCACTGGATGAGCCTTGCGCATAGGGGTCGAGCGATGCCGTGACAAACCCGCGGCGTGCGAGTTCGATAGCGACGTTGGACAGCGCCTCCTTGGAGCGCTGAAAACCCGGGACGACCACGACAAACGGCGCCGGCGTTTCCGCCGTGGCGGAACGCGGCCTGAACAGGTCCGCGACGACCCATTGGCCGTTGTGCGTCGGGATCCTGATGGAATGGACGTGGACATCTCCACCCGCCGTCTGGATCTGCGCCGCAATCAAGCAGGACACAACGAGAATCAGGAGGGCGGCAAGCAGGTGCCGGGCAGGCTTCGAGAGCGACATCTATGGATGTATATCAGCATTTTGGTATGGTGGCACGCGCCCCCACAAAGAAGGGAGAGGAACATGCCACTGCCGATCACCCTGTTCTACGCAGGTATCTTCGCGATATTTGCTTTGCTACTGAGCTTCATGGCGGGCAGTGCCCGCGGCAAGTCCGGTATCTCCATCCTGCACGGCGACCCGGTCGATATGAAACTCGCCGAAAAGGTCCGTCGTCACCAGAATTTCCTCGAATACATACCGATGTTTCTCATCGTGTTTGCAGCGCTTGAGGTCAACGGCGTGCCGTCGATGTTCCTGTACATCGTCGGCGACCTGATGATCGTCGCGCGGATCTTCCACGCGTTCGGCCTGCACCATGACAACATGGGCCACATCGGGCGCCTGATCGGCGCCGGCGGCACCGCGCTGCTCACGCTCGTTTGCGCGTGCTATGCCGTTTGGTTGTCCGCGAACGCGCTATTGGCCTAGTAGACTTTTATTCCGCCGGAACCGGAGTCTATTCTCAGGAGGTCGCCACCGCCGCGAACTTCGCCGCGCAGGTGACGCTTCGAGATCTTGCCCTGCACCGTGACGGGAAAGTCGACGACGATGCTGCCCGAGTTGGACTCGGCGTCGAGTTCGAACGCCGCGTCGTCCGGCAGGTCGACACGAATGCTCCCGGACCCCGTGTCGATTATCCAGGTGCCGGCCTGGCGGCCATCCACCTCGACGCCGCCGCTGCCGGAGCTGACGTCGATCGCGCCGTCGATGCCATGCAGTTCGATGCCGCCGGACCCCGTAGACGCCTTGACGTCGCCAGGAGCGGTCTGGAAGACTGTAATCCTGCCGCTGCCGGTGTTGGCCGCAACGGCGCCGGCGACGCCGTCAAGCCGGATCCGTCCTGACCCGGTGGTCGCTTTCGCCGGCCCGGCAATATTGCCGACCTCGACACTGCCCGATCCGGAACTGGCTTTCAGGATCTCGGCGACGCCGTCGATCTTCGTCGAGCCGGACCCCGTACTCGACTTCACACGCGTATCGGCGGGGACCGTTATTTCGTAGCTGATCGAGACGTTGCCCTTGTAGTTCCGCCCTTTCCTGTGACCAACCTTCAACGTCCCGTCGACCATCTCGATCGGGGGGTTCGCAAGGATCTCGTCGACGAGTTCCTGCGCGCTTTCGCCGCTCCGGCGAAACAGGCTGGTGCCGACTTTGACATGGCCGACAATTTCTACCCGGCCGGCGGGCCCGCTCTGCACGGTAATACTGCCGCTGCCCGTGCTGACGTCGAGAACGACGGGTTCGTCGACGTCAAGTGTTTGTTCAAATGAGTCTTCTGCGGCTTGAGCCTCTGAAAACCACAGGCTTGCGAGGAGCGCGAAAGCCAGCAATATCCACGTCGAGTTCGACTTCGGGTTCATTTTTTTCCTCCGGGCCGGCGGCCCCCAAAATACCGGTTCTACAGCTTAGATACCTGCCGGCGAGGATTGGTTGCGAAGGGTATCGACTATTTCAGCCACACCACGTAGAGGCCCTGCATCGTTGCGCAGCGTTCGTCGTCGTGGAACAGGTCAACGTCGATGTCGAGCCTGATGCGGCTCGGGTCCTGGGCCTGCAGGCGCGCAAGGCAGGCGGCGAAATCGTCCGGTTTGATGCGGGCCCGAACCACGAGGTGGCCGCGGGCGGGCCGCTCGAACGTCATCTCGTTCTTGTAGACGACGATCTCCGTGTTGTGGATGTCGTTGTCCGCGAAGGCCAGGGTCGATACGGCCCAGCCGCCAAACAGGCAGATGCTCGCGATACTGCCGCCAAAGGCAGTGCCCTTGTTGTTGATATTCGGTGCGAGCGGCGCCTCCATCGTCAACACCAGGTCGTCGAAGTCGACGAAGGACAGGTGCATCGCCGTGAGCAGGGGTATTTCCCGGCGGCACTCGGCTTCGAAGCGTTTCAGGTCTATCATGCTGAGTCCGGTCGGTGCTTGGAGCAATGGATGGATTTCGAATTCTCACCCAAGGTACACGAACTCCGCAAACGCCTGCTCGCGTTCATGGACGAGTTCATCTATCCGAACGAGACGCTCTTTCGCGCGCAGGTTGACGCCGGGGACCGCTGGGCAGAGCCTGCGATCCTGGCCGAACTCAAGCCGCGGGCACAGGACGCCGGTCTCTGGAACCTCTTTCTGCCGCAATCCTACGGGGATCTGAGTCCCGGTCTCACCGTCCTCGAGTACGCGCCTCTGGCCGAGATCATGGGTCGCGTGCTGTGGGCGTCGGAGGTCTTCAACTGCAGTGCGCCGGACACGGGCAACATGGAAGTGCTGGCCCGCTACGGCAATGCGGAGCAACAGGCGCAGTGGTTGCAGCCGTTGATGCGCGGCGCGATGCGTTCCGCTTTCTGCATGACCGAACCGGACGTCGCTTCGTCGGACGCGACGAACATCGAGACGTCGATGGTCCGCGATGGCGACGAGTACGTCATCAACGGTCGCAAATGGTGGTCGAGCGGAGCCTGCAGCAAGCGCTGCAAGATCTTCATCGTCATGGGCAAGACCGACCCGGACAACGAGAGCCGCTACCATCAGCAATCGATGATTCTCGTGCCCGCTGACACAGAAGGCGTCACGGTCGAGCGCGCGCTCGACGTCTTCGGCTACGACGATGCGCCGGAGGGGCACGCTGAAGTCGTGTTCGAGAACGTACGCGTGCCGGCGAGCAACATGCTGCTTGGCGAAGGCCGCGGATTCGAAATTGCCCAGGGGCGCCTGGGCCCGGGCCGCATCCACCATTGCATGCGGCTCATCGGTCTCGCGCAACGCGCGCTCGAAGCCATGTGTGAGCGCGCCGAGACGCGCATCGCGTTCGGGCGTCCGCTGTCAAAGCAGCAGTCGGTTCGCGAGGACATCGCGCGTTCTGCCTGCGAGATCGAACAGGCGCGGCTGCTAACGCTAAAGGCAGCCGACCGCATGGACAAGGGCGGCACCAAGGCAGCCAAGGACCTGATCGCGATGATCAAGATCGTGGCACCGGCGATGGCCTGCCGGGTGCTCGACCGGGCCATCCAGGTTCACGGTGGCGCCGGTGTCTGCCAGGACTTCTTCCTGGCGCATGCGTATGCGGCCGCCCGCACGATCCGCCTTGCCGACGGACCGGACCAGGTGCATATGATGCAGCTCGGCCGCAATCTCGCCGCGACCTACGCGCGGCTGCCGGGCTAGGCGTTACAGGCCGAGTGCGGCGCGAACCGGGCGCAGCTCGTCCGCAAAGTGCTGCCAGTGGCCGACCGAACGCTGGTGCGGCGCTTCCCGTACCTGGTAAGCGCTCGCAGTGGCGACGCCGGAACGCCGGGAGGCATAGTCGAGGCACGCATCGTTCCATGACAGCCCGATGAACTGCAGGACAGCGCGCAGTGTCTCCTCGGGAGTGCCGACCAGCGCTTCGTAGTCCACGTCGATGAAACGCTCGCCGAAGCGCTGCCGCCAAGTGTCCATCAGGTCCTGGTAGCGTTGGTAGTGGCGAGCGAGCTCGCCCAGGTCGTAGGAATACAGGTAGGCGTCGGCAAACAGTTGCTTGAAAATCGCAAGGCAGGTATCCAGCGGGTTACGCCGCATGTGAATAATGCGCGCATTGGGCAGGGCCGCGAGGATCAGCGGCAGGTACAGGTAGTTGGGCGGCAGCTTGTCGATGATATGCGGTGTGTCGAGACGCAGGCCGGACGTCATGTCGACGTAGGCCTCGCCGATCGCCAGCAGGTCCGACTGCGCAGCCTGCCGCATCAGGTCCGGCGTGAATTGCCGCAGCTCGGTGCTGCCCGTCACCTGCCTCACGGCCAGGCCGAAATGACGCACTTCACCCGCCGAGGTTACGGCAGGGTGTGCATCGAGCATGCGATCGAGAAGCGTCGTGCCCGTGCGCGGCTCGCCCACGATGAAGACCGGCCCCGCGTCTGCGCAGCCGCCCCGGTGCGCGTCCAGCCACTCCTTCGCGAACGTCGCTTGCAGCGTATCGAACAATTCGATCTCGGATGCCTCATCGTAAGCCACGAGTTCACGCCGGGCGACTGCGCCGGCGGACCAGGCCGCGAACGCACCCTGCCAGTCCCCGAGGTCCTCGAGTTCCTTGCCTATCGCGTATTGCAGGTAGGCAATGGACTGCGGCGGCTGATCGTTTGCCAGGAGTTCGGACA
>JAOUNK010000299.1 GCA_029881015.1 Gammaproteobacteria bacterium
GCCCGTGCTGGGTCTCCGCAAAATGCACCAGACGGTTACGGTTATCGACACGCCGGAAAACCGCGGCATGATCAATCGTGTTTCGTACCTGCTCTCGGTAGAGGAAGCCTGACATGCGTCTTAATGAGATTTCACCTGGTAAGGGTGCGAAGAAAGAAGGCAAGCGCCTGGGTCGCGGTCATTCCGCTGGCCAGGGTAAAACGAGTGGTCGTGGCCAGAAGGGCCAGAAGTCCCGTTCAGGTGGATTCCACAAGGTCGGGTTTGAAGGCGGCCAGATGCCATTGCAGCGTCGTCTGCCGAAAGTCGGTTTCCGTTCGCGGATGGCCAAGTACTCGGCCGAGTTGCGTCTGCACGAGCTCGAGCTTCCGGCGGCGGATGTCATCGATCTGGACGTTCTCAAGAAGGCAAACCTCGTTCCGGCATTTACGACCAAGGTTAAGGTCATCAAATCTGGCGAAATCAAGAAGGCTGTCAAGCTGAAAGGTCTGCAGGTCACCAAGGGTGCCCGCGAAGAGATCGAGAAAGCCGGCGGCAGCATCGAAGACTAAGAAGCTAAGACTGAATCATGGCAAAGAAGCCCCAACAAAATCCGGCAGAACTGGCGAAGCAGGCGAGTAAACTCGGCGAACTCAAAGTTCGTCTGTTGTTCCTCGTTGGCGCGCTGATTGTCTATCGCGTTGGCACCTATATACCGGTGCCCGGCGTGAATCCGGCTGCGTTGGCGATATGGTTCGAACAGCAGTCCGGCGGCATGCTGGGCATGTTCAACATGTTCTCGGGTGGTGCACTGGCACGCTTCGGCATTTTTGCTCTCGGCATCGTTCCTTACATTTCTGCATCGATCATCATGCAGATGGCCAGCCACATCGTTCCGCAACTGCAGCAGTTGCGCAAGGAAGGCGAGCAGGGCCGTCGGCAGATCGTGAAGTACACGCGTTACGGTACGGTCGCCCTGGCGAGCTTCCAGTCGATCGCAGCGGCGAGCTTCCTGCAGAACCAGGGCACGCTGGTCAACAATCCGGGTCCCGCGTTCCTGATCACGGCGTGCATCACGCTGGTTACAGGAACCGTATTCCTGATGTGGCTGGGCGAGCAGATCACTGAACGCGGTATCGGTAACGGTATCTCGATGATCATTCTTGCCGGTATCGTGGCCGGTCTCCCGGCTGCTATTGCGGGCACGGCCGAGCTCGTTAGCAACGGTGAGATGAATGCTATCACGGCGATTCTAATGCTGCTCGGCGGTATTGCGGCGATCATCTTTGTGACCTTCATGGAGCGTGCGCAGCGCCGCATCACGGTCAACTATGCACGGCGACAGCAGGGCCGCAAGATGTTCCAGGCCCAGAGCACGCACCTGCCGTTCAAGATCAACATGTCCGGCGTTATCCCGCCGATTTTTGCTTCGAGCATCCTGATGTTCCCGGCGACGATCGCGCAGTTTTTCGGACAGGCTGCGGACCCCAATGCGGCACAGCGTGCATTGCAGGTTATCGGTGCGAATCTTGGCCCGGGCCAGCCCGTTTACGTGTTGTTGTACGCAGCAATGATTATATTCTTCTGCTTCTTCTATACGGCGCTGATGTACAACTCGAAGGACACGGCGGACAACCTGAAGAAGGCGGGTGCATTCCTGCCGGGTATTCGGCCGGGCGCCCATACGGCAGAGTACATTGACCGCGTCCTGACCCGACTGACGTTCTGGGGCGCGATCTACATCGCCGGTGTATGTCTCCTGCCCGAGTTCGTTCGTATGTTCTACCCGAACATGCCGTTCAGCTTCGGCGGCACGAGCCTGCTGATTCTGGTCGTTGTCACGATGGACTTCATGTCGCAAATGCAGGCGCATGCCATGAGTCACCAGTACGAAGGCATGATGCAGAAGGCCAACTTGAGAAACTATGGAAAGAGTGGGCAGCCCAGATAGGCAAGGCACACCTTAAAGAATTGCACTAAAGATCAATTCGCACCGAGCGCCAGGGCATGTTTGACTCAGGTAGGCGAATTGGGGAGAGAGACAGCTCATGAAAGTAAGAGCATCAGTAAAAAAGATCTGCAGAAACTGCAAAATCATTCGCCGCAATCGTGTTGTGCGGGTGATCTGCACTGACGCACGACATAAGCAGCGCCAGGGTTAGGCCCCACGTATTTACGAGGATTTGTTAAGTGGCACGTATAGCAGGCATAAACATACCGTTGACGAAGCACGTCGTGATTGCACTGACGTCGATCTACGGAATTGGAAGAACGCGCGCGCAGCAGATTTGCGAAGCCGCCGGTGTTGCTGGTAATACGCCGGTCAAGGACCTCGCAGAGCCGGAAGTAGCAAAGCTCAGAACCGCTGTTGCTGCTTTTACCGTTGAAGGCGATCTGCGTCGCGAGACGTCGATGAACATCAAGCGCCTGATGGACCTCGGCTCATACCGCGGCATCCGTCATCGCCGCGGACTGCCGCTGCGTGGCCAGCGCACACGTACAAACGCCCGGACCCGCAAGGGACCGAAGCGCCCCATTAAGAGGTAAGTCTTAAATGGCTGAAGCGAAGAAAAAGAAGGTCAAAAAGCATGTAGTTGACGCAATTGCGCACATTCATGCTTCCTTCAACAACACGATCGTCACGATCACCGACCGCCAGGGTAACGCTCTTTCATGGGCGACGGCCGGCGGCTGCGGTTTTCGTGGATCACGTAAATCTACCCCGTTCGCAGCACAGGTTGCGTCGGACAAGGCGGGCCGTGTGGCTCTCGAGTTCGGTGTAAAGAATGTCGATGTGCGCGTTCGTGGGCCAGGCCCCGGTCGTGAGTCTGCAGTGCGCGCACTGAACGCCCTGGGATTCAAGATTCAAAGTATTGAGGACGTGACGCCTATTCCGCACAACGGATGTCGTCCGCCCAAGAAACGCCGCGTGTAGAGGCTGAACAATGGCAAGATATTTAGGACCAAAGTGTAAACTGTCCCGCCGCGAAGGCACGGATCTGTTTCTTAAGAGCGGCGTACGTCCGCTCGAGTCGAAGTGCAAGCTCGAGGTGCCTCCGGGTGGCCCGACGCAACGTCGTCCGCGTATGTCGGACTACGGCTTGCAGCTTCGTGAGAAACAGAAGCTCCGTCGCATGTACGGCGTGCTCGAGCGTCAGTTCCGCAATTACTACAAGCGTGCTGCCCAGCTCAAGGGTTCGACGGGTGAAAACCTGCTGCGCCTCCTTGAGGGTCGTCTCGACAACACGGTCTATCGTATGGGTTTTGCTTCGACACGTGCCGAAGCGCGCCAGCTTGTGAGCCACAAGAGCATCGAGGTTAACGGCAAGGTCGTTAACATTCCGTCTGCTCAGCTCAAAGCCGGAGATGCCGTTGCCATTCGCGAGAAGGCGAAGAAGCAGTTGCGTATCCAGAGTGCGATGGAAATTGCGAGCCAGGTCGGCCTGCCCGAGTGGGTAGATGTCGACGCCAAGAAGATGGCAGGTGTGTTGAAATCGTTGCCTGATCGTGAAGACGTTCTTCCCGATATCAACGAAAACCTCGTCGTCGAGCTGTACTCGAAGTAATTGGAGGGAGTTATCCCATGCAGGAATCAGTACACGAATTTCTGAAACCGCGCGTCGTAAAAGTAACGCCGGTCAGCGATCTGCAAGCAAGAATCGTTATCGAGCCGCTTGAGCGCGGTTTTGGGCACACGCTCGGCAATGCGCTGCGCCGTATTCTGCTGTCGTCTATGCCAGGCGCTGCGATTACGGAAGCCGAGATCGAAGGCGTACTCCATGAGTACACCAGCATCGAAGGCGTACAGGAAGATGTCGTCGACATTCTTCTGAACCTCAAGCAGGTTGCCGTCACGATGAATACGCGTGACACGGCTGAGTTGCGTGTTTCGAAGAAGGGCCCTGGCCCGGTTACGGCTGGCGACATACAGCTGGACCACGACGTCGAGATCATGAACCCTGAGCTGGTTATCGCCAACCTGACGAAGGCTGGTGAGTTGAACATGATCCTCAGGGTCGAGCGCGGTCGTGGTTACCGTCCGGCTACTCAGCGCCCGTCGTTCGAGGAGCAGACAGGCCCAATCGGTCGGTTGCAGCTCGATGCGTCGTTCAGCCCGATTGTTCGTGTCACGTACAACGTCGAAGCCGCTCGCGTTGAGCAGCGTACCGACCTGGACAAGCTGCTGATCGATATCGAAACGAACGGTACGATCGATCCGGAAGAAGCGATTCGTCGCGCCGGCAGCATCCTCAAGGACCAGTTATCGGTCTTTGTTGACCTCCAGGGTCAGGAAGAGGGCGAGGGCGCGAAGGCTGAGAGCCAGGTGGATCCGATCCTCCTACGTCCTGTCGACGAACTTGAACTCACCG
>JAOUNK010000300.1 GCA_029881015.1 Gammaproteobacteria bacterium
TCTGCACGATATCTTTTCCAAGGAGACGGCCGGGCATCTTAAGGTCATTACGGACTACCTGGACGCATGCGAAGGGCATGAGCCGCCCTTCGACGTTACCGATAAATTGCATCGGGCCTGCCATACGCTGCATGGCAGCGCGAACATGGCGAACGTCGATCGCGGCGTTGCCGTCGCTGCAGCGCTCAATCGCTTCGTCCGGCACATCTACGATCACAAGATCGGCTTCCAGCGGTCCGGTCTCGATGCATTGCGTGCGGCGTCGCGTGCCATTAACACGATCGTCGGCGATATCAACAAGCCGAATCGGAATCGAGCGGATTACACAGCGCTCATTGAACACATCAGCCGCTTGACGGACGCTGTACAGGCGGCATCGGCGCCGGTGCAAGCGCCGCCCAGGCCGGCGGCACCGGCCCCCGCTCCGAGGCCTGCACCCCTGGTCGAAGAGGTTGTCGAAGACACCGACTACGATGCCGAAATCGCGGCTATTTTTACCGAGGAATCGGCAGAGCTGCTCGAGTCCGCGGACAAGGCGCTGGTCGAGTGGATCAAGGAGCGATCGGCGCAGCCGATGGACGAACTCAAGCGCCACCTGCATACGCTCAAGGGCGGTGCGCGCATGGCGGGCATCGCCTCGATGGGTAATTTGAGCCACGAGATCGAGACGTTGCTGATTTCGGTTGACGACGGCAGGGTCAAAGCGACGCCTGCGGTCGAAGACCTGTTGCAACGCGCCATCGACGAACTCCATCGCATGCGCGATCTTGTCATCGCAGGCAAGCCGGTACGTGCGGCGGCGGAGCTGGAACAGCGCATCCAGCAGGCCAACGCGGGTTTCGAGGTGGCCGACGATGCGGATGTCGAAGTGCAGGCCGACGAGACCGGTGTCGAGGCGACGCCGACTGCGGAGTTTACGATCGAACCCGACGACACGGTCAGCATGGTGATCGTCGATTCGCCGCTGGCTGACGAGCTCGCGCAAATCGGCGTTCGGCGAGAGACGCCGGCAGCCGAAGCCGCAACCGAACTTGAACCCGAGCGACAACCAGGGCCCGAGTCGGTACAGCGGGCCGAAGCCGAAGCGGAGCCGGAGGCGATCGCGCAGCCGGTCGAGGAGACCATCGAGGAGCCCACAGAGGAACCCATCGAGGAGCCTGTCGAGAGGCCCGTCGAGAGACCTGCGGCCGAGGCCAGGGTGCCGGCCGACGTCCGCCCGCTGCGAACGCCCGACCAGCGCCAGGAGTTTGCTCGAGTCGACGCCGACCTGCTGGAGGACCTGCTCAACGCAGCTGGCGAGATCAGCATCTATCACTCGCGGCTGAATCAGCAGGTGAATTCGTTCGAATTCCATGTCGAGGAACTCGAGCAAACGGTCGCACGTCTGCGCGCGCAGTTGCGCAAGCTCGAGATCGAGACCGAAGCGCAGATCATGCATGGCCACCAGGATACGCTGGTCGCGCGCGACTTCGACCCGCTCGAACTGGATCGCTACTCGAACATCCAGCAGTTATCGCGTGCGTTGGCCGAATCGGCCAACGACCTTGGCAGCCTCAAGGACCTCTTGAAGTCGGTTACCACGGAAGCCGAAAGCCTGCTCGTCCAGCAGTCACGGGTGACGGCCGAATTGCAGGACGGCCTGATGCGTACGCGGATGGTGCCGTTTGAACGACACGTCCCGCGCCTGACCCGACTCGTGCGCCAGGTGGCCCTGGAAGCCGGCAAACGGGCAGAACTAGCCGTCGAGGGTGCCGCCGGCGAACTCGATCGCCAGGTCCTCGACAAGATGTTGCCGCCGTTCGAGCACATGCTCCGCAATGCCGTCGTGCACGGGGTCGAGGGCGCCGCCGAGCGGCAAAGAGCCGGCAAGCCGGCCGTCGGACGCATTACGATTCGGCTGCACCGGGAAGGTGCCGAGATGGTCATCGACGTGTCCGACGACGGGGCGGGTCTCGACGTCGAATCGATTCGCCGCAAGGCCTATGAGATGGAATTGCTCAGCCCCGACAGCAAAGTCACCGACGAAGAAATCATGAGCCTCGTGTTGACGCCGGGCTTCTCGACCGCGGGCACGGTAACGCAGTCGGCGGGTCGCGGGGTCGGCATGGATGTGGTTGCCAACGAGGTGAAGAAACTCGGTGGATCGCTGCGCATATCCTCGGTGACCGGGCAGGGTACGAACTTCACGGTACGCCTGCCGTTTACGCTCGCCATTACGCAGGCGCTGATCGTGCGCACGGGCGACGAGGTCTACGCCTTGCCGCTGCCGACCGTAGAGGGTGTCGCACGTATTCCACGCGGCGAACTCGAAAGCCTGCTCAGCCAAAGCGAGCCGAGTTACCAGTACGGGGAGCAGACCTACAAGTTCCGTCACCTCGGCATGTACCTCGGGGGGCAGGCTGCGAAACTGCCGGAAGATGAGACGGCCGTGCCCGTCATCCTCGTACACGCCGGCGAATACTCCGCCGCATTGCTTGTCGATGAGATGCTGGCGAGCCGCGAGATCGTGGTAAAAGCCGTCGGTCCGCAGCTCGCGGGTATCCGCGGCATTTCGGGTGCCACGATTCTCGGTGACGGGCGCATCATCCTGATTCTCGATATCCATGCGCTCGTCCGCACCGGCGCACCCGTGGTCGAGCTCAAGAAGGCTGCGCCGACGCCGAGTGACGACCGCCCACTTGCGCTCGTCGTCGACGATTCGATTACGGTGCGCCGCGTGACCGAGCGTTTCCTGCATCGCAATGGGATGCGCGTCGAAACAGCAAAAGACGGCCTCGATGCGATCAGCGTGATGCAGGACCACAAGCCCGATGTCATCCTGCTCGATATCGAAATGCCGCGCATGGATGGCTACGAATTCGCGTCGCACGTGCGCAACGATCCGCGTGTCGCGGATGTACCTATCATCATGATTACGTCGCGGGTGGGCGACAAGCACCGCGCTCGAGCCATCGAGCTGGGTGTGAACGACTACCTCGGCAAGCCGTACCAGGATTCACAGTTGCTGGAGGCGATTCGCCGGCAACTGCAGGAAAAAGGGATTGAACTGCCGTGAGCAGCGACACCGAAGAACTCTATAGCTTGCTCGTGCCCCTGTCCGAGGATCGGCTGATCGTGCCGCGCGCCTGCGTGTCCGAGGTCGTGAGGTTTACATCGCCCGAGCAGGAAGCGGGGGCACATGACTGGATGCTGGGCAGCGTCAACTGGAACGGCCGGGCGCTGCCCGTGGTTTCGTTCGAGGGTACCCTGGGCAAGGACGTGCCGGCGATCACGGGCAGGACCCGAATCGTCGTGTTCTACGCGACCACCGGGCAACTCAAGACCGGCTATTTCGGCGTGCTGACGCAGGGCTTCCCGCAACTCGTCCGCGTTAACCGGGACGTGCTGCAACTGCACACGACGGAGGGCTGGCCGCAGGGTGCACCCGTACTGTGTCGTGTGAAGATGATCAACGAGTTCCCGTTGATTCCGGACCTCGAGAAGCTCGAAGCGATGCTGGCGAGAGAATCCCTGCAGGCCTGATCAGGCGAGGTCTCCCCACCGGGACTGCAACACGGAAAGCGCGGCCACGGCGGCCGTCTCTGTCCGCAGCACGCGAGGTCCCAGCGACACGGCGGTAAACCCCGAGATGGCCGCATCCTCGAACTCCGTCTCGCTGAAGCCACCTTCCGGCCCGATCAGCAAACAGATCTTGGTCTTGGGCGTACCGATCGACGCCAGTGATGACGGTGCGCCCGGTGTGAGGATGAGTTCCGCGTCGATCTCGGCCGGCTTGCTTGCGAACCATGTCTTGAGCGCTGTCGGGGTATCGATCAGCGGCAGGCGGGTCCGGCCGGATTGTTCGCAGGCGGCGGCAGCCACGCTCTGCCAATGATCGCGGCGCTTGTCGCGGCGCGCCTCGTCCAGCTTTACGACGCCGTACTCGGTGAGTACGGGCGTGATGCGCTTGACGCCGAGTTCCGTCGCCTTTTGCACCACGAAATCCATGCGTTCGCCACGCGAGATGCCCTGCACAAGATGAATCTTGAGGGGCGACTCCGTCCCGGGCTCTTGAGCATCCCCGATGTGCAGGGTGGCCGTGGTCTTCGCCATCGCGCCGATGGTCGCCGACCACTCAGGGCCTTCGCCATTGAAGACGGTAATCTCATCGCCGACGCGCAAACGGAGTACGCGCCCCAGGTAGCGTGCCCGATCGCCTTCGACCACCAGCTCGGCATCGTTGCTCAATTGCCCGGAAACAAATAGCCTCGTCTTCATGGTTTCGAAATCATGCCTTTTCACGGTGGACAAAGCCACCGGCTTGCTGGAGCAGGCGACACGCTGCGATAGTCCGAAT
>JAOUNK010000301.1 GCA_029881015.1 Gammaproteobacteria bacterium
GTGTGCCGTTCGTTACTCTCCGCGGTCGCGGATTCTTTCACGACGGCAGACACCAGATTTCCTCACGACCTCATGACATCACGGCTTACGAATCATTGCGGGTTGCCGGTCCCGCCGCGCTCGAGGACGCCGGCCTCGCCCTGGCTGATATCGACCTCGCGGAAATTTATGCGCCGTGTACGATTACCGAAGTACTGGCGAGTGAAGCTCTGGGTTGGTTCAGACGAGGTGAAGGCGCTTTTGCCGCAGCCGAAGGTCGAACCGCCATCGATGGCGATATACCAATCAACACATCCGGCGGTTGCCTGTCGCGAGGCCATCCGCCAGCGCTGACCGGTTTGTACGGATTACTCGAGATCCGCGAGCAGTTGCTATGTCGCGCCGGCAGCAGACAAATCAGCGGCGCACATCTTGCAATGAACACGTGTGAAGCCGGTAATTACAACGCCGCCCTGGTGCACATCCTGGAGGGTCCCGCGTGAGTCTGCCACGCTTGCAAAGCGAGATGCCGCGGCCCTGCTGTCCGCGCGTCGACGAACACACGGAGCTGTTCTGGAAAACACTCGAGGACGGAAAATTCCTGCTTGCTGTCTGTGGCGACTGCTCAACGACACAGTTTCCACCGCGCAAACACTGTTCGGCCTGCTACGGTCATAATCTCGACTGGACACCCGCTTCCGGCGGAGGCGTGATCTACGCTTCTACGCGAGTCCACGCAGCGGGTGGGCCGTTCGCGGCAATGGCACCGTACACGGTCGGCATAATCGATCTCGATGAAGGCGTGCGCATTCTTACCCGGTTGATGCATGATGCAAGTTCGCTGCCACCGGGCAGCCGCGTCAATCTTGCCGTTATCGAGCATACCGACGGGCCGCTGTTTGTGGCCGTGAATGCGGCCTGACTGCCCTTCGTCGATCTGTCAGAATTGTTGCGATACCCTGTCGTAGATCCAGACTTCGTCGATCTTGCCGCTGTCACCAAATCTCATGATCATCTCGCCGCGCATTTTCACCGGCCGCATCGTTGGCGCGTGGCCGCGGTATGGGGCCCGGTGCGAGCCAAGCCCACGCCATCGGATCGCCCCGTGTGACCACGCAGTCAAAGCCGCTTCTATCGTCTGCTCCATATCGGGAAATGCATTCCACAGCCCGTCGTAGTAGTCAAACAACGCGCGACGCCCGACCGAATCCTCGGCGATGCCGTGCACAACGACATCGGGAGCGAAGAAGCGCAGAAACCGCTCTCTGCGTTCTGCAGGCGATTGCACGTAGTTGAAGGCGTCGTTCAATGCGGCAATGCGCTGCCTGACTTCGTTTTCACTGAGCCCACTTCCGTTCAAGATAGCGGCCAGTTTCTCGCCTCCGACACGCCCTTCCGTTCCCTTGAGTTGCTGCAATCGAAACGCGTGGTCGTGATTCGACCAACGTTCGATTATGCGCCCGGTCTGGTCGAAACGAAAGAACGTCTGACCGCGCAGAAATACCGGTAAGTGATCCGCCTTGATACCGTCAAACTCGCCATGCAGATATAGCAGAGAATGATAGCGCTGCGCAGCCATGGCACCGGCAACAATCACTTCATCACTGAGCAGCACACCGTCCTTTAGTTCGAAGAAGACCGGCGTGTAGTGCGCCCTGAGATCGTCGATATTGGCCGGCCCGCTTTCAAGCAGACCGTGCGCAGCGACCTCATCGGCGAAGAGCCCCATGTAGTTCTCGAAAGACGCCTGCTGATCCGTGTCCCGGATAATCTCATCCATCTGAACCATTCGTGTACGCGTTTGCTCGGAAAGGTCCTGCCAGTTTTCGGGGAACTGAGCACAGGCGGCCAATACGCAGACAGAGGCAACTAGGGTGAGTGATCTGCCCATACCCGAGTTCAGGACGTTTCCACGCCCCGCTCGCGCAGGCTTTGACGAATCTCGGCGTGACGAGCTTCGTCAATCGGATAATTGAAGAGCATGAAGACGGCGGGCGCCGCAATGATACCGGGCAATATGACAGCCACGAACTTCAGGCCCGCATAGGTTTGCGCATTGCTCGCCAGTTGCGGATCGAACCCCAGCCACGCCGCGACCGGCAAGGCAACACCTACTCCTACCGCCGCCGCAAACTTCTGGATGAAAAAGTACAATGACATATACAGTGCCGTGTCGTCACCGGCACCCTCCAGGAGGCCGTGCTCTATCGAGTCGGCAACCATTGCGGGCGGCAGCACCCATACCGCGGAGGTCACCATACCTTTCAACGCAATGACGACAAGCACCTGTGGAATGTTTCCTGGTTCGACGAGCAGATACAGAGGCAGAATCAGGAAAAAGGCCATTCCTACCAGAACGAGCGCTCTGTGTTTGCCGATCTTTGCCGCTATCCGCAGAACAGCTGGCAAACATACAATGCCAACAATGAACTGCACCGCCATGAACCAAAGAAAGTTCGATGGCGAAAACCCGAGCGCATCTTTCATCAGGAACAACGACGTCGCGTTGTAGATGTGGCCGCCGATCCAGATCAGCACGCTCGCAAGCATCAGACGCAGGAACGGTCGATTGACCCTCAGGGCATACAGCGCCTTGAACAGACTCAGGCGCGGGGTGGGCAACGGGTCGGTTTTTGGCGCCAGTAACAGCGCGGGAATCACCGTGAGCGGCAGAAGAACAACCACCACCAGGGTAAAGGTCCGAACAATCTGCGCAACGGTAGGATCCGTGCCACGAAGGAAAATCAATGGGATCATCGCGACAAGAATTATCCCGATCATCGTGCCCGCTTCCCTGTAACCATTGATTCTAATGCGCTGCACGTAGTCACGTGACAGTTCGGCGCCCCAGGACAAGTACGGAATCTGAACTACGGTTATGGCCGCATAAAACGCGATCGCAACAATCACAAGGTACAACGACCCGCTGCCCTCTGGCGGCTGGAAAAACAGATAGACGAAGACCAGCAGGAATGGCGTACCGGCGGCGATCCACGGTTTGCGCCGGCCGAATCTCGACCGCGTAAGGTCCGACAGGTTGCCGACAACCGGATCGATAACGGCATCCCACATTCGGGCCAGGAAGAAGATGCCGCCGACCGAGGCAAGTTCGAGCCCCATGTGAGCGGCATAGAACGGCGCAAGATAGACAATGATCATCATGCCCAGCATTGACACCGGCGCCGAAGGCAGCGAGTACGCGATTAACGGCAGGCGTCCCAGTTTTTCTTGCGTATGCATTTGAATCCTGTGGCAGGAGTGCAACGAGATTATCGAACAAGCAGCAGCAAGGCCTATTCTACTTCCGCGAATCTGTATGCAATCAAGCAGCATCAATTTTCCACAGCAGCATTTTATGCTTGCGCGCAAAGCCCGAGTCGGCGTCAAATGGTCATGCCCTGTTAATTAGGAGCCAACATGCAATCCAGCCTTCTTTTTATTGACGGTCAAACGGTACAAGAACTTGCGCCTATTTCCGAGTTGATCGAATGGATGCGCGAAGCGATGATTATGACGTCCGGCGATGATGTTGAATTGCCGATGCGCCGCGGACTGGACCTGCCTGGTGGCATGGGCGTGATCGGCATAATGCCGGGCTACGCGGGCGGTAAGGTCGCTCGAGCCGGGGTCAAGCTGGTAAGCCTGGTGCCGCCGGAACGACGGAAAGGATCGAGCCATCTCGGACTCATGGTGCTCTACGATGCTGATGGCCTGCAGCCGATTGCAATCCTTTGCGGTGCCACAGTAACGGCAATTCGAACGTCTGCTGTATCCGCTGTCGCCACGGATGTATTTGCGCTACCAGAATCAACAGTACTGACGATTCTGGGTGCCGGCGAGCAGGCGTATGCACACGCGGTGGCGCTGCGGCAGGTTCGGCCATTCGAAGAATTCAGGGTTTGGAACCACCGCCGCGAATCGGCGATGGACTTGGCTGCCGAGTTGTCGGCGACCTACGACCTGCCGTTTCGTGTGTTTGATAGCGTGGCCGAGGCGGTCGCTGGTGCTGACGTGATTTGCACAGTCTCCAGTGCTCAGGAACCGATTTTGACCGGTAGCATGGTTGGCCCGGGAACGCACATCAATCTGGTTGGATCCAGCCACCGGCACGCAGCCGAAGTGGATGCGAACCTTGTTAAGAAAGCCTTGTTTTTCGTCGATTATCGTCCCTCGACGATGGATCAGGCGGGGGAGCTGCTACGGGCGATTGAATTGGGCATTGTCGGTCCGGATCATGTCCGGGCCGAACTCGGAGAGGTTCTGAACGGCTCCGTACGAGGACGCACTGATCCGACGGACATCACGATATACAAATCAGTCGGTGTTGCGACCCAGGACATCTTGACAGCGCATCGG
>JAOUNK010000302.1 GCA_029881015.1 Gammaproteobacteria bacterium
AACGTCGCTCGAATTGCGAATGACGATGGGCACGATCGGCACGCCTGCCTGCATGGCCAGGTGAAATGCACCTTTCTTGAACGCTGCGAGTTTGGGCGTTATGGAGCGTGTCCCTTCGGGTGACATGCACACAGACTTACCCTCGATGCGCATCGTATCGACCAGCGAATTCATCGTCGCAATGGCCTGTTCCGTGTCCTTGCGGTCGATCAGCACCACGCCGGAGAACTCGAGGATACGCCCGACGAGCGGCATGTCCCGGATCTCCTTCTTGCCGACGCCGCTGATGTCGCGCCGCAGCAGCCGGGCAATAATCACCATGTCGACGTTGCTTTGGTGATTGAAAATAAACACAGCCGGGCGGCGCGACCAGAGATGGTGTTCGCCCTTAATTTCAAGATTGAGGCCGATCAGGGCACTGGCCGTGTCGGCGAATACCGAGAGCGAGAAATTCATGGCATCTCGTTTCGAGCCCGTGAGTGCCCAGATCGGCAAGCCAGCAAGAAACGACCCCATGAGACTCGCCGGCATCATCAACGTGCGGAGCCAGTCGGTGGGCGTCGGGCGACCGCGACTGCCGAAGCGGCGCACCGGCCAGCCACGTTCTTCCGCAATGGACAGCAGCCTGGCGCTCGGGTTGAGGGGGCGTGGATTGCCGACACGCTCGAGCAATTGAATGTCGTCGGTACTGTCGGAATAGAAAAAGCTCTTGTCGAGATCGATCTTGAAGCGCTTGGCCAGGGACTCGGCGGCAAGGACCTTTCCCTGGCCAAAGCAAATCGGCCTTTTGACACCACCGGTAAACTGGCCGTCTTCAACCTGCAGCTCGGTACACAGCACGTGCTCGATATCGAGGTCCCGAGCCGCCGGCGCCACCTGGTAGGGGGTCGCCGAAGAAATAATGGCGACCGTATGACCCTTGCGCAGGTGCGTCTCGACCATCGCCCGGGTCTCGGGGTAAACCAGCCGCGCGATATGCGACCTGAAGACGTCTTCGCCAAAGGCCGCGTAGCTGTCCTCACGAACGCCCCTGAGAAACTGTGACGCGGCGAGCATCAAGGCCGGGAAGCCGAGAACGCCGATCCCGAAGCTCGCCATCACGCTCAAAAGCTCCACGAAATCGCGTGGTGACAGGTGCCCGCGCCTGACCTGCTCCCTGAAAAAAGCGACGGCCGAGTAGCCGGCGATGATGGTCCCGTCGAAATCGAACAATGCGCCGATTTCGGGGCCATCAGGCAGGTTCTCGATCTCTGCGACTACGTTTTGCTTCGCCAAAAAGGGTTCCTCGTGGTAGTGCATTCTAAAGGCAGCACGCAGGCTGCACTAGGTGTTTGTGCGGAAAACGCCGTTTCGGCGGTTGCCGGCCTTGCCAAAGATGCGCCATAGTACCGCGGTGATCTCTGTGGCGCCCATGATGGATTGGACGGACCGGCATTGCCGCTATTTCATGCGGATGCTGAGCCCAGGTGCGATCCTGTATACCGAGATGGTCACGGCTGCCGCCATTGTGCACGGCGATGCGGATCGTTTCCTGCGCTACCACGAGGCCGAGCACCCGATCGCCCTGCAACTCGGCGGCAGCGACGCGGACTGGATGGCGCAGGCGGCGGCGCGGGCCTCCGAATACGGCTACGACGAGATCAATATTAACGTTGGCTGCCCGAGCGACCGCGTGCAGAGCGGACAGTTCGGCGCCTGCCTGATGGCGCAGCCAGACATCGTGGCAGGCTGTTTCACGGCAATGCAGCGTGAAACGGATGCACCCGTCACGGTGAAAACCCGCATCGGCATTGACGACAATGACGACGATGTCTTCCTGCGGACGTTTGTCGACGCGCTCGTTGCGGCCGGGTGCCGCAAGTTTATCGTGCATGCCCGTATCGCGATTCTCGAGGGCTTGAGCCCGAAAGAAAATCGTACGATTCCGCCATTGAACTACGAGCGGGTCTATCGGCTGAAACGTGACTTTCCCGGCGTCGAGATCGTCATCAACGGCGGGTTGACCGATAGCGCGCAGGTGGATGAGGTCCTGCGGCACGTCGATGGGGCAATGATCGGCAGAGAGGCGTATCACCGACCGTATTTCCTCGCCGAACTGGAGCAGCGTTTTGATTCGACCTGGACAATCCCGTCGAGGGCAGAGGTCGTGGAGACGATGATTCCGTACATCGACCGGCAGCTGGCGAACGGCGTGGCACTCAACAGTATTTCGCGTCACATGCTCGGCCTGTTCACGGGCTGCCCCGGGGCACGCGCCTGGCGCCGCTACATCAGCGAGCATGCGCATCGCGCGGGTGCTGGCAGCGAAGTGCTGATTAATGCACTAAACGCTATGCCTCCAATGCCTCGTGCAGATACAATGCACGGCCCGGTGACACAACGACAGGACGAAGTTTCTCAATGAGCGTGAAATCTGCAAGCAAGCAACCGACCATGGCGCAACAGGCCGATATCCACGAGCTCTACGAGATGTCGGTGCAAAATGTCGAGAACGAAGTCGAGTTTCTGCAGACCACGTTTCAGACGTTGACGGGTCGCACCGCTTACCTGTTCCGCGAGGACTTCTGCGGTACAGCCAGCGCGTCCTGCCAGTGGGTGCGCCAGGGCCCTGAATACCAGGCGATTGGCGTGGATATCGATCCTTCAGTCCTCGAATGGGGCCGCCAGAATCGCGTCGGCAAACTGGACGCAGGGGACCGGGCGCGTGTCAGCCTGATCGAATCTGACGTCATGACAGTCGAGACGCCGAAAGTCGACCTGCTCGCCGCCTTCAATTTCAGCTACTTCATATTCGACACCCGCGACAAGCTGCGCGCGTATTTCAAGACGGTTTATGACGCTCTCAAGGACGACGGTGTGTTCTTTTGTGACCTGTTCGGCGGTCCCGAGGCGCTGGAAGAGACACGGGAAAAGACCAAGCACAAGAAACATGGATTCACCTATATCTGGCACCAGGCGAAATTCCATCCGGTCACCAACTTTATCCGTTGCCATATCCACTTCAAATTCAAGGATGGCTCAAAGATCAAGAAGGCGTTTACCTATGAGTGGCGCCTCTGGTCCGCACCGGAATTGCGCGAGCTGTTGCTCGAGGCGGGATTCCGCAAGGCGACGGTGTACTGGGAAGGTGAAGACGAGAACGGTGACGGCAACGGCGAGTTCGTGCCGGATGAGAAAGGTGAGGCGGATCTGGCCTGGATCGCCTATATCGTCGCCGAGAAATAGAAGTAGAAATAGTAGTATTATTAATTGCTTGGGTAATTAAGCTTTGAATCGGGTTATGGCAAAAGATCTTGAAGTTGCTATCGTGTTCGCTGACGTGGTCGGTAGCACGCAGCTGTACGACAAGTTTGGCGACACCAAGGCCAGCGAGACGGTTGCGTTGTGTCTCGACGTCATGAAAGACGCTACCTACCAGTTCAACGGCACGGTGATAAAGACGATCGGCGATGAGGTCATGTCGACCTTCGAGACTGTCGACGAGGCCATGGGCGCCGCCGTCATGATGCAGTCGCGCATCACCAGCGAGACCAAGAAAGGAGACGGCATTCCCGTTTCTATTCGTATCGGCTGTCACTACGGGCCCGTGGTGCAGGAGCAAAACGACATTTTCGGTGCGGCCGTGCATACTGCCAACCGCATGACGTCGCAGGCGAAGGCCCGGCAGATCGTCATTTCGGGTTTCACAGTCGAGCAAATGAGTCCCGAATTGCGCAACCAGACGCGTCAGATCGATGTCGCCACGGTTCGCGGCAGGCTCGACGAGGTCGCCCTCTACGAACTCGTGTGGCAGCCCGAGGAGGCGACCAGCATGTTGCCCACTATCGAGTGGGAGAACAAGGATCGGCGGGCGTCGAAACTGATGATCAACTTCCGCGATTCGACCGTGGAGGTCTCCGACCAGCGCAAGTCCATCAATATGGGACGTGCGGACGACAACGACGTCGTCGTCAAAGGCAACCTGATTTCACGCATTCACGCCAAGATCGAAATGCGCCGTGGCAAATTCGTGATTGTGGATCAGAGCACCAACGGCACGTTTCTTCGGGACGTTGAGGGACGGGAAACATTCGTCCGGCGCGATACGGCTGAGCTGAGCGGTGAAGGCACCATCGGACTCGGCCGGGCTGAAGCGCCCGGCGCGAATCTGGCGATCTATTACAAGACGATCGACTAAGACGCTTTAGCCAGGCTCTCGTTCAGCGCGTTGGCAATGATTTCTTGCTGACGCCTGAGTTCTTCCGGCGTCCGGTCGCCGAAACTCTCCAGGTATTCCAATACCGAGGCCATTTCCTCACGCCACTGTTCCGCATC
>JAOUNK010000303.1 GCA_029881015.1 Gammaproteobacteria bacterium
CCCGTCAAGTTTCTGTTCGAGGTCCGTGAGCCGAGCGCGACCCTGCGCTACGTGTCCGAGTCCGTCATGCGGGAAGTCGTCGGCGATCGCACCGTGGACGAGGTCATCACGATCGGGCGCCAGGAGATCGAATCCGAGGCACTGACCAAGATGCAGGCGCTATCCACCAAGTACGCGATGGGGATCAGCATCGACCAGGTGCAGCTCAAGAACATCAATCCGCCGGGGCCGGTGCAGGAATCGTTCAACGAGGTCAACCAGGCCCAGCAGGAAAAAGAAAAACTGATCAACGAGGCGCGACGCGACTACAACAAGGTGATACCGCTTGCCGAGGGTGAGAAAGACCAGCGGATCCGCGAGGCCGATGGCTACCGCCTCAAGCGCATCAACGAAGCCGAAGGCGATGTCGCGAGGTTTAGTGCCATGTTGACGGAATACACCAAGGCTCCGGAAGTCACGCGCCGCAGGATCTATGTAGAGACCTTGCAGGCGGTCTTGCCCGGCATCCGCTCGAAAATCATCGTCGATGACCAGACGCGCAACATCCTGCCGCTGCTGAACCTCGACGCACAAAGCGACATGAAGCCATGAACAAACTCACCGTTCTTTTCGTGACAGTGATCGCTGCCGCATTTGTCCTGCTCAGCTCGATCTACACGGTCAGCGAAGTGGAACAGATGATCATCACCCAGTTCGGCAAGCCGGTGGGCGAACCCGTAACGACCGCCGGCCTGAAGGTCAAGGTGCCCTTCATCCAGCAGGTCAACTCGATCGACAAGCGAGTGCTCGAGTGGGACGGCAGTCCATCGGACATGCCGACCAAGGACAAGCTCTACATTTCCGTCGACCTGTTCGCCCGTTGGCGCATTATCGACCCGCTGCAGTATTTTCTGAGGATTCGCGACGAGCGCAGTGCGCAGTCGCGTCTCGACGACATACTCGGCAGCGAAACCCGTAACGCCGTCGCGAAACACGAACTGATCGAGATCATTCGCACCACGAGGGACCGCGTTCCGTTGCGCGACGCGCTCCTTACGGACGCGGAACGCGATCTCAACATGGGTGCCCTGGTGCCGATTCAGAAAGGGCGCGCGCTCGTCGAGCGGGAAATCTTCACCGCAGCCGCGGACAAGGTCCAGGTATTCGGCATCGAGTTGCTCGACATCCGTTTCAAGCGAATCAACTACAACGAGAGTGTCCGGCCGAAAATCTACGATCGGATGATCAGCGAACGTCGACAGATCGCCGAGCGATTCCTGTCAGAAGGTAATGGCGAAGCCGCAAGAATACGCGGCAACCGGGTACGCGACCTGAACAAGATCCAGTCCGAAGCCTACCGTCAGGTCGAAGAGATTCGTGGCCTCGCAGATGCGAAGGCGACCGAGATCTACGCGCAGGCCTACAACAAGAACGCCGAATCGATCGACTTCTACGAATTCACGCGGACGATGGAATCCTACAAATTCATCATCGCCGAAAACACGACACTGGTTCTTTCGACGGACAGCGAGCTGTTCAAGTTTCTGAAAGGCATGGATCCGAATGAGGAGTAAACTCATGAACGCAACCAGGCAGGTCCCGCGTTTTGCCGCGTATGCAATGTTGTCACTGTTATCCCTGGTGCTCTTCGCCGGGGCAGCGAGCCTGGCTGCAGCGCAAGGCATCGAGGACGCCATTCCCGACAACGCGAGCGCGAGTCGATACAGGACGGGCTGGGAATGCGACAGGGGGTTTCGGAAAGACAACGATGCCTGTGTTGTCGTCACCGTACCGGAAGGCGCCTTCCTGACCGACTCGACCTACGGCTCCGGCTGGAAGTGCAAGCATGGCTTCAAGAAAACCGGTAACGCATGCGAACCGGTCGCGCCGCCTGCGCACGCCTACATCAGCGCAGCGTCAGGCGACAGATGGCTCTGCGACAGGGGCTACCGCCAGGTCGGCGAGACCTGCGCGCCGATCGACGTGCCGGCGAATGGCTTCCTGACGGAGAGTTCCTGGCAGTCGGGATGGGCCTGCGACCGTGGTCACCGGGCGGTGGACGGTGCCTGCGTCAAGGTTGTCGTACCCGACAATGGGTACCCGACTTTTGACTCCGTACGTTCAGGCTGGGAATGCGACCGTGGCTATCGAGAGGTCGATGGCGCCTGCAACATCATCAAAGTACCCGCTAACGGCTACCTGTCCGCGAGCTCTTACGGAAGCGGCTGGGAGTGCGATCGTGGCTATCGGAAGTCACTGGGGGGGTGCGTCGCCGTGCAACCACCGGAGAATGCGCATCTGAATTTCTCCGGCAACGACTGGGATTGCAATCAACCTTACAGCAAGAGGCAGGATGCCTGTGTTCTTGGGAGAACGGAATGAACAAGAAAGACGAGAAGACGATGGAAGCACACGGCATTACCTGTGTGCAGAAGAACCAGTATCTGTATGAGGGCTTCAAATACGATCGACTCGCCGATGCGGTCCGCTACGCTGAAATTGTCGCCACGCGGGTAACCAAGCTCGACGATCCAGCCTGAAGTTCAACGGCGCAGGGCGTGGCGCATGAAAAGTCCCGGAACTGACGCAGGATTTGCCCGACTTTTATGCGCGCCTGTCGTGCATCAGCGCTGGTAACACGAGCTTTTTTCGCTCGAGTTGTCTGCAACGATGGGCCCGCCAGGACGACTCGCATGAAGAAAACGCCCCGTTGAGGGGCGTTTTCTGTTTGCGGGTGGCCAAAGTTTTAGCGGACGGGCCGCTCGTCGCCTTGATAATACGAATGCAGACAACCTGTTCAGAAGCTTCGGACAGTTCTTGCTCCGACCCCGAATGTTACTCGTAGCCTTGATCATACGGCTGCGGACAACCTGCTCAGAAGCTTCAGACAGTTCTTGCTCCGACCCCGAATGTTACTCGTAGCCTTGATCATACGGCCGCAGACAACCTGCTCAGAAGCTTCGGACAGTTCTTACTCCGACCCCGAATGTTACTCCGCGGTGACCCAGCGGATCGTCGCGCGCAGCCCGTTATCCTCCAGTTGCATGTTGACGCCGATGAGATCGACCTGCGGGAACAACCCGAAGTTGCGGTCTCCCTCCCTCCATTCCGGCTGTACCGGCCGCGTGGCGGTGCCGAACTCCGAGCTCTCGAGATAGCTGTCGCGCCAGAGCCATTGGCCATCGGCCGGATGTACCGGCATCAGTCCGAAGATCTCGAAGTGCTTCTGGATGGCCTGGTTCACGCTGTCGGCGATACCCGCTTCGAGTAGCGGGTAGAGGTAACCCATGCCGTCGACCGCGGCGGCACGGTAGTCGGTGTACACCTTGGTATGCAACGCCGGCAGTTGTTTCGAAATGCGCGTCAGGTCGAGCGTGAGCTGCGCGCCGTTGAGCGGCACCTTCTGCCCTTCGCCGATCGTTACGGCCGTCGTCCATGGCAGGTTGCTCACGGCCAGGTAGTTGCCCTGGATCTCGAGGCGCAGGTGGATCTTGACGATATCGGCGACGTTGAGCGTGTAGATCCAGGCATCGCGATCCTGCAGCTTGTGCAGTTCGCCGCTGCCGCCCACTTCCGCACGCTTGACGACGGCCTCGGACAGGAACTGGTGCACCCTGTCGGGGTCGGCCAGTTCGATCATGAGCGTGGAGGGCTGTGTCGCCAGCGACGCCATGATCGGCAGGAAGGAACCAAAGCCCTCGAGGTTCAGCATCTCCTTCGAGAACGCGCCCCAGACGTCGCCGCCACCCAGCGCGACGATCGGTGTCGAGTCCTGCACGGCGAGGTGAACGCCGGAACCGATGCTGTCGAAGACCTCCGGGTCAACGGACGTGTACTCGACCAGCAGGTCAGCAATGCCCTGGGACAGCTCGACGCGAAGATCGTCCTTCAGGTTCATCGAGAACATCATCGACGGCGCCGGCGTGACCGATGGAATCCGCAGGTCCTGCCCGGTTTCTCTCGTGACGAGTGCGTCTTCGACTTCGTTGTAAATGCCGCTGTCCAGCAGCGGCAGGATGAACGACTGCATCTCGTAGTGATTGTCGCCGCTCATGTCGAGACGAATCGCGATCGGGTCGAAGAACTGGCGCCAGTAGCGGCTGTAGTTCTCCACGAAGCGTTCGTAGGCTTCCGCCTCGCTCCGGGTGATGGTCGTAACGCCCGAATCATCGAGCGGTTTCATCCGGGCAATCGTGCCCCATGTCGCTGACGATACGACCAGGTCCTCGCCCAGCGTGTAGTCGCGATCCTCGAAGTAACGCGGCAGGTAGCCACGATTGATCAGTTGCTGC
>JAOUNK010000304.1 GCA_029881015.1 Gammaproteobacteria bacterium
CACGGACACGCGCTGCCGCAAAGCCGAGTTCCTCCGCGCAGCTCTCGAGCAGGGCACGGCTGCGATCGGTCGGTGTTTCGGCAACGACGCCAAGCAGGTATTCGTAGGCCGCAGCTGCGGATCTCGTGCCCGAAAGAGCGTGCGTACGGGCAGTGACATACGGATCCGGGGACGTCCCGCGCGGCTTTTCCGTCGCGTCGAGCAAGGCAAGTGCCGCGTCGAGATCATCGTCAGCAATCAGGCGGTTAACCTCGACGATGCGTTCTTGGTACTCGCGCAATTCGGTCCACCAGGTTCCACCACCGGTCGAGCCGTTACCCGACTCCGCGCTTGCGGTCATCCTCTCCGCAACCTGCAGCGCCTGCACCGGGTCCGTTTTCGCGAACTGCTCGAATAACATGCTCATTGCGCTGGCCGACCAACTGAAATCCTCGAAAGGATAAAGCGCGAGGAGTTCCTCGATGATTGCGATCTTGCGATTCGCGTCCCTGGTCTCGTCAGCCAGCCAGTAGAGCGCCTGCGCGCCGCGTTCATGGTCGGGGAAGCGCTCGACGATTTGCCCGACAGCCGTCGTAAGTGCCGCGTAGTCGCCATTGCGAAACAGCATGGCATGGTAAAACGCCACATCGGGATCGTCGGGCGCGACCTGGGTCGCTCTCCGCAGGTAAGCCTGCTGACCGTCAGGATTGCCTCTGACATCCTCGATCAGTGCCAAGGTCTGGTATGCCGGTGCAAAGTTCGAGTCGAGACGAATTGCCTCGAGCATGAAACGTTCGACTTCACCGTAGTCGATGTTCATGTGCAGCTCACCGAGTGCCCAGCGGTAAATCGGGCTGTCCGGATCCTGCTCTGCCCAGTGGCTGTACTGCCTGACCATGCGCTCGGACCGCGTCGCCTGTAAGCGCTTGATCATCTCGCTTCGCTGCGCATCGTCGAGTTCCGGGTCAACACCGAACACTGCTTCCAGGCTACTGGCGTTAAGGTAGGACTGGTGCGCTTTGAAGTTATGCGGCTCCGCGTCGATAGCTTCGCGAAACAGCGCGGCGGCGCGCGCGTAGTCGGCCTCCGCCATGGCCACCTGTCCCTGATCGAAGGCGCTCAGCGGTTCGTCGCCGGCCGACGCGACGCGCAACGACAGTACGGCGGCTACGATCACGATCACGGGCATGCGGTACTTGAACAAGGGGCTCTCCAGCATTGCCGGCACACAGACCCACAATTATCCTTGTTCATTCTTGCACGAACCTTGCGGCGAGAAAGAACGCACGGCCGCGCTGGCAGGCTCGTGACAATTGATTGGACTTTGTCGACAATCGGTGGCGTAGTGTACCGCCTGACAACCGACAGGGTTGACTGCATGCGACTATTATTGGTTGAAGACGAATCGCAGATCGCCGCGAACCTGAAGAAGTTTCTTCACCAGCACGGCTTCGTCGTCGATGTTGCCGAAAATCTCAGGATCGCCTGGGAGTCGGTGCAGTCTATCGACTATCCGCTCGCGATCCTCGATCGACGGCTTCCCGATGGCGACGGCGTAGAACTCATTCGCAAATCTCGGCGACTAAAAAAAGTGCCGCGATTTCTGGTCTTGTCAGCGCTGGGTGATGTGGACGACAAGGTGCATGGCCTCAATCTCGGTGCAAACGATTACATGGCCAAGCCGTTCGATCCGAAGGAGCTCCTGGCCAGGGTCGAGGCGATGTTGCGGACGCCGAGGGCGCGCTCACAGGGCTGCGTCACGGTCGGCAACCTCACCTACGATCGCGGCGCGCGGGTCTTCAGTGTTGGCGGCCAAGGGCTGGACTTGCGGCGCAGGGAGATGGAAGTGCTCGAGGTTCTGATCACACGGACGCAACAGATTGTCAGCCGCGACGAGCTGTTCGATCGCCTGTATGGATTCGACAGCATCCCTGCTGCGAACACACTCGATTCACACATTTCGAGATTGCGTACCCGCCTGGCGGCAACCCGGGCCGGCGTGGTCATTCGCACAGCGCGCAATCTGGGGTACATTCTGCAGCAGGATGACGTCGGGAAATTGAAGTGAAAAACGTGCGGCCATACTCCCTGCAGCGGCGCCTGCAGCTGCTTGCAGCAATCTCGCTGACGATTGCGGTCATCGTGCTGTTCGTCGGTGTCTGGAGCCTGGATCACGTTTTGAATCACGACCTGGAGTTCGAGGCGACGGACCAGGCGATTCACCTGGTGTCGAGCCTCGGCGGCCAGACACTGTTTCCGACCGACTCGAAAGACATCCAGGGTGACCTGGACCGCCTGCTGCAGCGTAATCCGGGTGCCTGGTATTACTACGAAGACGCGGACACGGTCATTCGGTCGGCGGCCGAGGAGCCGCGATACCGGAGTGGACTGACAGGCGAACCGCAGCGGCTGATCGTCAGTGACAGTTCCAGCGCCATCTGCTCCGGAACGGCATCGTGGTTCCGGCCGCGCATTCCCGATGGCCGCGCCGCCGTCGTCGCGGGTGGCTGCGGCGCTGACGCATTCTACATGGAGGTTACCGGTTTCAAAGTCGGCGAATCGTTTGCTGCTCACCTCTGGTCTGCCGTCGAAGGCTATTATTTCGGAGAGGTCGGTCTCAAGAATCGCATCCTGCCGGTCGGGATCGTGGCGCTGGTGACCATCCTGGCGATTACCCTGTTGTTCGGTACGTTGACGAAACGGATCGAAACCGTATCGCTCGCGGCGTCGCAGATAGGCAAGGGCAAACATCGCATCCGCCTGCCCGAGGGTGAGCTGCCGAAAGAGGTCCTGCCGATGGTCCAGGCCGTCAACCGCGCGATTGACCGCATGGAAGAGGCGAGCGAGCAGCAGGGCCTATTTGTCGCCGCCGCTGCGCACGAGCTGCGCACACCGTTGACCATTATCAGGACCCGTCTCGAACAGATGAGCGAGTCGCAGCTCAAGACCGAGCTGTGTGACGATTTGCAGCGTGTCGATACCATGGTGACCCAGCTGCTTACGCTGGCGAAGCTCGGCGCCGCCGACGTCGAGCTCGAGAAGCTGGATCTCGTCGAGATCGCCCGCGCCACCTGTCGGGAGCGTGGCGGCGCCGTCTTTGCCGCCGGCAAGGAACTGTCGTTTGACGCCGTCGAGGGTGACACGTTCGTTTATGGCGATCGCGAGTCGATCAGGACGGCTGTCGCAAACCTGATCGACAACGCGCTGATGTTCACGCCTCCGGGTAAGTCCGTGCACGTCAGCGTTTCGTCCAATCGCGTTGTCGTCACAGACGAGGGCCCGGGTGTTCCCAAAGCCGACAAGCAGCTGATATTCCGTCCATTTTTCAAGAGCCCGCCGAACAAGGCCGGCCACGGGCTGGGGTTGGCGATCGTGGCGGAGATCATGCGAATCCACGGCGGCTCGGTCGACGCCCTCGATCGTGCCGGCGGCGGTGCCGAGTTTCGGCTGACCTTCAAACACGCGGCATGACGACGAGTGCACAAGGTTGGTGACAGGTTCGCAGGCTAGATTTGCTGGACCTTTCAATGCACTGCAACGCGGCATGAATGTGAAACGAGTCTTTGCTTGTATCTGCGCATGCGCCTCGCTCGCTGCGTACGCTGGCGATATCTCGCTCGATGAATTCGATGCCGAGGTCGAACGCTTGCCGGTCGATGAACCGACGGAACAGGATCCGCTGTCCATGAACGCAACTCTCGTCGCGGCGGACCCCGGCCACGGCGATCCCGTGATTGCCGTTCTGAAGCTGAAGATGGCGCCGGGGTGGTACATCTACGCAGACGTGCCGGACTCACAGCCATTCATCGAGACGGACTGGATACTGAATGCGGATCCGTCGCTCGAGATCATCGACGACTGGGCGGGTCCGCCGAGCACACGTCACAAGGACATTTCCAGCATCCGCATTCACGAGGCCGGCAGGGACGGCAGCGTGTTTTTTCGCGAGCTCGAAGTTGTGGCGCCGGGCGAAGGCAGCGCCTCCGTAGAAATCGGTCTGCGCTACCAGGTCTGTAACCCGGAGTTCTGTCTGCCGCCGAAAACGAAGACGCGCACAGTTTCGGTCGATGTGGCGGCCGACTGACACGTGACGAGGGAGATGACGACGATGAGGCCACTGGGAACTTTCTTGGTGCTGATGGTGTTCATCCTGTACGGCTGCGCACCGGATTCCGAAACGCCAGAACTGCGGGTTCTCTACGTCGGCGTGAATCCCGAAACCGCCGAGCTCAGCGAAAGCGAAAAGATCGGTGTCCTGCACACAGAGCGACTGCT
>JAOUNK010000305.1 GCA_029881015.1 Gammaproteobacteria bacterium
GCCAACTTCAAGGTCGATGCAGCCGAGCAATCCGTTTCCAGCGCGCAAGCGGAGGTCGCCCGTGCTCGCGCCATGCTTGCCGAGAGCAAGATCAGGGCACCGTTCGCCGGTGTCATCACCCGCAAGGATGTGGAAGCCGGCGATGTCACGGCCCCCGGCACGCCCCTGCTCGTGCTGGAGGATCACAGCACCTTGAAACTCCGCACGGGCGTCAAGGAACAGGACATTGCCCGCATCGAGGCGGGGCAGACAGTCACGGTAACCATCGATGCGCTCGATGGCCTGACCCTTACGGCGACCGTGACGAAGATCATCCCGTCGGGCGACTCGTCCACACACGAGTTCGTCGTCGAGGCCACGCTGCCCGCGCACGACGGCGTTTTCCCCGGCATGTTCGGCAAGGCGACGTTCGCGCGCTAGGCATCTGCGATCATGAAGAGTGCCATACGCTTTTTCGCCAACCAGCCGACCCTGGCGTATGTCCTGACCTTCCTGATCATCTTCCTCGGCGTCAGCGCGTTGACCGTCATTCAGCGCGACAACTTCCCGAGCGTCGACCTTCTCGAGATGACGATCACCACGCGCTACCCCGGCGCGTCCCCGGAAGATGTCGAGCTCAACGTCACCAACGAGATCGAAGAAGAGCTCAAGGAAGTCGATGGCATCGACAAGTACACGTCGTTTTCGATGGAGAACATCTCGATCGTCCATATCTGGATCGATCGCGAGATGCGCGACAAGGAAAAGGTGAAGGCCGACGTGCGGGACGCCGTTTCCCGGGTCTCCAACCTGCCCATCGAGGTCGATGAAGATCCCGTCGTCGAAGAGATCACGACGTCGACGGCGATCCCGGTTATCGAGGTCGGCCTGACGGGCGATGTGCCGTACAACGAACTGCGGAACGTCGCGCGGCGCGCGGAGAAAGCGCTGTTGAACGTGCCGGGCGTGCGCAGCGTCACCAAGTACGGCTACCTGGACCGCGAGATCAAGGTCGAGATCGGCCAGGACGCGCTCGAGCGTTACCAGGTGGCGTCGCACGAAATTGTCAGCGCGATACAGAACCGCAATATCCGTGCGACCGGCGGTTCCTTCGAGTCGTACACGAGCGAGAAGAACATCGTGACGCTGGCCGAGTTCGAAGACCCGATGGAAGCGGCCGAGGTTATCGTGCGTATCAGCGAAGGCGGCTCGACCGTGCGCGTCAAGGACGTCGCGGTGCTGCGTGACAATTTCGAGCCTGCCAAGGTCTTGTCACGCATCAACGGGACCCCGGCGATCTCGTTCGTCATCTTCAAGAAGGAATCGTCGGACATCATCCGTACGGTGAAGGCTGTCAGGCAGCTCGTCGCGGACAGCCAGGACCAGATCCCCGAGGGCATCAGCATCGAGTTCTCCAATGACCGGTCGAGGCTGGTCACCAACCGGCTCAACGTCGTGCTGTCGAACGGACTGATCGGCCTGGCGCTGGTCATGCTCATGCTCACGCTGTTCCTCAACTGGCATTCGGCGTTCTGGGTCGCCCTGACCATCCCGGTCGTGCTGCTCGGCACTCTGTTCCTGCTGCCGGTCTTCGGCGCCTTCCTCGACACGATTGCGATGGGCGCGATGATCCTCGTCATCGGCATCATCGTCGACGATGGCATCGTGGTGGCAGAGAACATCTGGCACCATCGCGAGCACGGCCTGGCGCCGCTCGATGCGGCCGTGGAAGGCACCTACGCGGTGGCCAAGCCCGTTATCACGACGGTCATCACCACGGCGCTGGCGTTCATGCCGATGTTCTATATGAGCGGGATGCTGGGCGACTTCGTCTTCGTCATTCCGCTCGTAGTCGTACTCGCGCTGGGCATCTCGATCCTCGACACGCTGTTCATCATGCCGGCGCACCTGATTTCCCGATCGCATGGTGAGGGCAAGACGTCTCGCATGCGGACGGCCGACTGGTTCGTGCGCTTTCGCGAGCGCTTCGGGCACATGCTTCACAGGCTCCTGCCCAAGCGCTATGCCGTCGCGGGCGTGTTCGTTGTGCTGTTGCTGGCGGCATCGTTCTACGCCGCCCGGTACATGGACTTCGTGCTCTTTCCCACGCAGTCGGCGGACGAGTTCTACATCCTGGCCGAACTGCCCAGCGGATCGTCGCTGGAGCACACGGCGGAGAAGTTGCAGGACCTCGAGGCACTGGTCACCGCGTTGCCCGAGAAGGAACTGGACTCCTTCACGACGCGCATTGGCACGCATGGCTTCCACAATCCCGGCGAAAATGAAAACTGGGGCCTGCTTAGCGTCTACCTGTCGCCCTTCGCGAAGCGCGACCGCAATGCCGACGAAATCGTCGATTCGCTGCGGGAGCAGAGCGCCCTCCTCGACGGCTTCGACAGCATTGCCTACAGCATCGACAGCGGCGGACCGCCAATCGGCCGGCCGGTCCAGATACGCGTCATTGGCAGTAACGACGGACAACGTCGGGCGTTAGCCGCTGCGGTCGTCGCACAGTTGCAGACAATCGACGGCGTCTCCGATATCGAGCGTGACGACAAAGCCGGCAAGGAACAGATCGTCGTCGACCTCGACTACATCCGGCTTGCCGAGCACGAGTTGAGCGTTGCCGATGTTGCGAAGAACCTGCGGCTCGCCTACGACGGCGAGATCGTGACCTCGGTGCGCTACGGCGACGAAGACGTCAAGTTCCGCGTCATCCTCGAGGAAAGAGCGCGTGGCTCGGCAGAGGTCCTGGGCAAGCTCATCATCCCGAATCGCTACGGCCGCTTCGTCGAACTCCAGGAGGTTGCGAGATTTCACATGGAACCGGGGCCGTCGAACCTGCATCACTACGACAACGAGCGGACCATCACGGTCACCGCGAACATCGACAAGGAAAAGACGACGTCGCTGCTCGCAACCACCGCGGCGCTGGATGCTATCGACGTGCAGCGCGACTGGCCCGGGATGCGCATCGTAGCCGGCGGCGAGACGGAAGAGACACAGGAGTCGATGGGCAGCCTGGCCGTCGCCTTTGCCGTTGCGGCTGTGGGAATCTACCTGGTGCTCGTGCTGCTCTTTAACTCACTCTTGCAGCCAGTGATCGTCATGGTCGCCGTACCCTTCGGACTGACCGGCGTGATCTTCGCGTTTGCGGTTCACGGACAGGCCATCGGCTTCCTGGCCATGCTCGGTGTCATCGGTCTCGTCGGTATTGTCGTCAACGACTCGCTGATTCTCGTCAATCTCGCGAACAGTTTGCGCCGCACCGATACCGACACCTCCCTGAACGAGATCGTCGTCGATGCAACCAAGCACCGCCTGCGTCCGATAATGCTGACGTCGGTTACGACCGTCGCCGGCCTCCTGCCGATGGCCTACGGCCTTGGCGGCTCCGACCCGTTCTCGGCGCCGATGGCCCTGGCGATGGGATACGGCATTCTGTTCGCGACACCGTTGACGCTGGTGCTGTTGCCTTGCCTGTTGGTGATACAGGGCGATTTGAAGAGGTTTGTGCACAGTGCCTCGGCGCGTGTGACTGGCAAGTCGTAAATCACTCGCAGGGTTCTTTGGCGTATCCGCATCGGTGCTCGCCGTGCTTTGAATCTGCGGCAACTACGAATTGCCGGCGCTCGTAAGGCCGCATAAGTTTGGACTCGGCCAAATTGACTCGCACGCGCGTCACATTCCCACGGTGACCAGGCGATCAAGCTGCCGTAGTCGGCCTGATGGCAGCAGCTCTGGCCGCCGCAAGTGTGCAGGCGCAAGGAGCAGGATTATGCCTGTCAAGCTCACACCAAGAGACGTCTCTTCCGATCTCGCAGGATTCAACTCGGTTCTGATTGCATCCTGCCCTGTTTGTCCACCGATGTGCCTTGCCATGCAAAAAGAAGCGCCATTTATCGAGTTCTTTAAGCATGGAACCAAGACCGCGGCGTTCGAAGATCATGTTCAGTCGATTCGCGATTCGCTCGAAGAACGTGGCGTCCGAACCGGCGTGTTCTCCATTCACGCGCCAACGCCAATGATGTGTCTTTGGACGAAGCGGCAGCGGGCACGCTTGCGCAAACGCGCGGACGGCTATGAGGCAGTGCTGATCATGGCGTGCGATTCCGGTACGGAGTCGGCAAAAGATGCCCTCAAGGAAACAGGCTGCGAGGTCATTCAGTCTTTGGACATGGACGGAGTGATCAACGCCACGACGTCCATTCACTTTCCGCTGACCGTCGTCATGGAGCCTCGCAGTGAGCCCGGCCCTGTCGGCAGAGCAACG
>JAOUNK010000306.1 GCA_029881015.1 Gammaproteobacteria bacterium
GCCTACCTGCGCTTCACTGATAGCGATTACAGCGGGGCGATAGCTTTGCTTGAAGATCTCGAACTCAGCACCGAGATCGAAGCGGGTTTCGCGTATCCGCTGATGTCGATGTCTGCACTGATGATGCGAGACTATGACAAGGCAGAGCGGTTCCTGCTCACTGCAAACCCCCTGCTAACGAGTGATACCGCGGCCGGCGTCGACCGGAAGAATTTTCGTTCGGCTATCCTGCTTGCATATACCTACCAGCAAACGGGCGATACCCGCCGCGCCGAGCGTTTGCTCGCCGAGGCGGAACGGGTCATATCGCAGATGCACCGGATCGGCGCCGGGGGCTACGGTATCAGCGACGTGAACATCCTTGCGTTGCGTGGCCGCAATGACGCTGCACTGGATGCGTTGCGCGATGCGATCGATGAGGGGTTTGTCAGCCTCCTGTCGTTCGACATGTGGACGCTGGATCAGAACCCGTTGATCGATGGCCTGCGCGAAGATGAGCGATTCAAGGCGATGCAACTGGAGCTCGACCGCAAGATCGAGGTCATGCGGGACAACGTCGAGCGAGCCGAGGAGTCCGATGACTGGAGCGAGCTGCTGAATCGAGTGCGCGGTGACGAGCTCATTGCGTCGCTCCGTTCACGAATAGCTGGCCGATAAGGGCACCAAGCTCTACTACATGACCAGGCAGAAAAACAAGAAACGGTCTGTAGAAGTTCAACTCCGGATCGATGGCGTGGAACTGACCGCCATGCCGAACACGCACAGTGCCGACCTTGACCGTCTTCTCGAGCGCAACGGCGCACACTCGTTCGTCTTCATTCCATTGGCGAGGTTGCGAGGCAAGAAAAAGCACAAAGAATCCCAGGTGCAGGCCCGTGCCGGCAAGAACAGGAAGAAGCTTCCGGCACGAACATGGTTCGACGGCAATCTCCGGAATACCGCCGACGGCGAGTCCGTACCCGGGGTCCTGGGGTTCGATATTCGGCGCCGCGACGCGCGCACTATCGCGGAGAAAGTGGGCGTCAAACAGTTTGTGTGGGGTGCACACGGAGCGCCGGCAGAGGAGCATCTCACCAAGATCTTCGAAGACGACGACGCCTATTCATGGAGCGTGGCGCGGCGACGAGCGTTTGCCGGTCTGCAGGATGCCTACGCCACGGCCCTCGATATCCGGCGCCTGCCGCGCGCGGTCGAAGAATCGCAGACCAGCATGGACCGCTTCCGGCAACTGGTCTATCTCGTCATCGGCGTTGCAATCGTCGCCGGTCTCGTGCTCATGGCGCTGCCCGGAACCGAAGGCGGGCTTACAACCGTCACGAGGATTGCGTTTTACCCGCCCGTCATGCCCGCCGTACTCGTGGGCGTGTACCTGCGCGCACTGATGCAGAAGGCCGAAGCGCAGAATCGTGACTTCACCGCCGCCGAGGCTGAGGACAACTGGACGCTGGTGGCGCCGCACCTGCTCGCCCTCTGGGCGCTCTGTTTCGTCGCGGTACTCCTGCTAACGTGGTTGCAGACCGTGCCCGGTACCGACCTGCCCTTTCTCGGTCGCACCGACGGCGCGTCGACTTCGTTCATTATCTGCGTCTGGATGTTGCTGCCGATCGCGCAATCACGTGGTCTCAACTCGCTCCTGTCCTCGGGATTCGAATCCGGCGTCGCCGCGCTGGTGTCGATCTTCATGATCAGGCTATCGCTCTTTATAACGAACCTGATCACCGACACAATCTGGGGCGTAGTCGCGTCGATCGTGCCGTTCGACATTCCCGAAGCCGTGCAACGCATTATCAACGCCAGCGTCAACGTGGGCGCCGAGGTTTTCTTCGTGGCCGTGCTGCTGGGGTACGCCTGGTTAAAGACGCGCCAGCAGTTCATGCGGCTCTGACAAGCGGCAGCTTGTCGCCGTCTCGCAAAGTGAATAGGCTCTAGCCCTATGAACTTCAGGAACAATCTCACCGCTTTTCTCCTTGTGCTGTTGCTGCCATTGGGAGCCAATGCCGACTGGTTCGACGAGATCCGCGACGGCGACGACAAGCAAGCGCTCTACCGCACGCTTTACTACATGCCCAAAGGTGGCGATCTGCACAATCACCTCTCGGGCGCAGTGTTCGCCGAGTGGTGGTACGAGCTGGCACTGGCCCAGCGCGAGCGCGGGTACGAGTACTACACCAAGGTTCGTATCGGTAACTGCCGCGATTTTGGCGGTAACGCATTCACAAGAGCACCGTATTTGCTGCTCTTTCGGAATATCTCGGCGCTCGAGTACGCCGGGCTCGATGAATGTGAGCAGGCTGAGTACAAGCGGCTCGCAAATCTCGACGAGCACGAGAAATCGGCCTGGCTGAACAGCATCCGGCTCGATAAGCCCTGGGAGGGCCGTGACGAGTTTTTCCAGACGCACTGGCAGCGCCTCAACGCCCTCACCCGCAACCCCTGGCTGCAGGCGGAAACGCTGGTGAAGAACCTGCAGGCCTATGCCGCCGAAGGCGTGGCCTACGTCGAATACCAGATTGGCGCCAGCTCGTACGAGGGTCCCAACGGCGAGACCATCGATGCGCCGCAGGCGTTCGATATCCTGCGCGAGGCGCTGGCGCGCAAGGACGTTCGGGATCTTGGCGTCACCGTGCGTTTCCAGCTCGCCATCCTGCGCTTCCTGCCCAACGCCGAAGACCAGCTTCGGTATGTGTACAAGCTCGTGCACGATAACCCCGACCTGCTCGTCGGCGTCAACATGGTGGGCCGCGAGGACAACGACAAGGGCTACCCGGCCCGCTTCCTGCCGACCCTGCGTGAGCTACGCCAGCAATACAGCGGCGTGCGGCTCTCGATTCACGCCGGTGAGGTGGATGAACCCAACTCGCACGTGCGCGACACCTTGCGGCTCGGTGCCGATCGCATCGGCCACGGGCTCAACCTGGTCTCGGATGACGACACTATGCTCCTGATGCGGCACGGGCCGTATCTCGTCGAGATCAATCTCATCAGTAACCTGTTGCTCGAATACGTTAGCAACTATACCGAGCACCCGTTCCCCGAGTACCTGCGCACCGGGATACCGGTCGCGTTGTCGACGGACGATCGCGGCATGTGGGAGTCGACGATGACCGACGAGTTCTACGTCGCCGCCACCGAGTTCAGGTTGTCGTGGGAGGAGATCAAGACGCTGGGTCGCAACTCGCTAGAGCATGCATTCGTGTCCGAAGAGAACAGAGAACGCTTGCTGCGCGAGTACAGCGAGCGTATTGCTCGCTACGAACGCCAGTTGCAGCGCGGGGGTGTCGAGAAACTGGGCCCCATGCCCAAGACTCGCGGCTTTGTCTGCAGTCGCTACGGGCTCTGCAAGTGACGCTATCTGCGCCGAGGTGAGAATCCCATGAAGAAAATCGCCCTGCTGTTATTGCTGGTACTGGCCGCCGTGGTCGCCCTCATGGCCGCCTTCCCCGAAGACACGACCCGCATCATGCTCACGCTCGAGCGCCAGCGCGCCGGGCTCGAGCTGCGCACCACCGTCGTTGACGGCGAGACCTGGCACTACCTCGAGGGCGGATCGCCCGACGCACCCGTGCTCTTGCTGCTGCACGGCTTCGGCGGCGACAAGGACAACTGGACACGGTTCTCCCGCACGCTGGTCGAGGACTACCGGGTCATCGCGCCGGACCTGCCGGGTTTCGGTGACTCGGCGCGGCATGCCGACTGGGACTACTCCCTTAGCGCGCAACGCGACCGGCTCGCGGGTCTTGTCACAGCGCTCAAGCTCAGCCCTATGCACATCGGCGGCAATTCGATGGGCGGACACCTGGCCGCACTCTATACGCATGCGCACCCGGAGCACGTCCGTTCTCTCCTGCTGCTGAACAACGGCGGCATCGATGCACCCAATCGCTCCGAGCTGATGCTCGCGCTCGGCCGCGGCGAGAATCCGCTGATCCTGGATTCCCCCGACGACTTCGAGCGGCTGCTGGCATTCGCCTCCCACAAGCCGCCGTTCGTTCCCTGGCCCGCGAAAGGCGTCCTGGCGGAGATCGCCTACGGGCACGCCGACTTCAATCGCTACATCTTCCTCGCCCTCATGGACGAACGCTACGTGCCGCTGGAGCCGCTGCTCGGCGACATCCGGCAGCCCGTCCTCATCATCTGGGGCGAATTCGATCGCGTCCTCGACGTGAGCTCGGTCGAGGTCATGCAGCCCCTGTTGCCGCAGGCAGAGGTCATCGTCATGCAGGACACGGGGCACCTGCCCATG
>JAOUNK010000032.1 GCA_029881015.1 Gammaproteobacteria bacterium
GAAATGACCCACAGCGGACGTTCACCAGCTACTAGTTTTCGCGAGGAACCGATCGGTAATGCGCACAAGTCGACCCATAGTTTTTGCAATCGCCTTACTGTCACATATCGCACTCATGGGTTTAGTGGTCGCCGAAGAGACCGAAATTGGAATTGAAGAAGAAGACTTCAAACTGGCTGCCGAAGCGCTGGCTGCAAATGACATTTGCGCGGACACGAAATTGCGCAATATGGCCGGTTTAGACTCGGCGAGCTGCGAAGATGACCTCACTTTCTACACAAGAGTTTGCTGGCCCCAATTTGACGGGCTGGGCTTGAGTTTTGAAGCCACAAACGACGACGAAAGTCGCGAGCGGCTTATCAGCGTATCACTGCTTTATGGCTCATGCGTTCGCTCCGAACTGCTTCGGAAGATAGTGCGCAAGCAAGAGTCGGAGCGCCGCGAAAACGATGAGGATTGAGCGGCTGGTTCTGGCCGAATCCGGCCCGTCGCTACCGTCGGAAGGCGGTCACTTGAGCGGCCGGTTTGCGCGCAATCCGGCCGCCTTGCGGCGACTGTGCAATTGGACCTCCGGATTGTTGACAGGATTCCGTAAATTCCGTAATATCCGCATATTATCCTATATTGGAGAGCTTGTCATGGTAGCGACCACAGCCACGCAATTCGCCAAACGCTTTGGGCAGTACAAGGAAGAGGCGCAGCGTGAGCCCGTGGCGATCACCAGCCACGGCCGGGTCAGCGGCTATTTCGTGTCGGCTCACGAATACGCTGAGTTGGAACGCCTGCGAGCCTTCGAGCGGCAGATCTATCGCCTCGAAAACCTGCCGCCCGCAATCGCCGACGCCATTGAGGCAGCCAGGATGGACCCGGTGCACGATCATCTCAATGAACTTCTGGACGACAATTGATCGATAATCGAGGCTGACGACGATGGCTTTTCCCGAGCCGGAGGTCGGCTTGGTTGTGTCTTTCTCGTATTTGTGGAGCGATGAGGCAGCCGCCGGCCATGTCGAAGGCCGAAAAGCTCGCCCGAGTGCGATCGTCATGGCGGTGCAACACGATGAAGAGCGTCCGCCGCAGGTTGCCGTGGTCCCAATTACGCACAGCCCGCATTCCGACCCTGAAGCAGCCATCGAGATTCCCCCGCGCGTTGCCGAGCATCTTGGCTTGGACAGCGATCCATGCTGGGTCGTGCTCGACGAGTTGAATGTTTTCACCTGGCCGGGCTACGACCTCAGGCAGATTCCCGGGCATGCAGGCCGATATGATTACGGTTTCTTACCACCCAAATTCTTTGAAGCTCTTGTCAGACGGATCGCCGAGCTTCGACAAGCCGGGCGGATCGAGGCCACATCCCGCGATGCTGATGCTTGATCCCCTGTAAGATCAACCCTTCCTGGCATCCGAAGCCAATGCTTAATGCCTTGGGGCCGCCGGCAAGAACTGAGGACCTGCTTTTGCAGTAGCCAGTACTTTGCGCCATTGTCTTGTCAAAATCACTAGCGACTTGAGGCGCTGCAGGCACACTTAGCTGAAGGGGCGGGTCAGGCGGCCAGGAAGGACTTTGTCGAGGGTTTTGATATCGAATCGGTAATCGAGCGAACCAAAGCTCGGGCAAGACGGCCCGATTTCGGCTTCCACCGATCGATAGATGTCGGACCGATTATTTCGTGAATCGCGGAACGTGTTTGTGGGTACAATTCTGGCTACAAATCGTGTTGGATACCCCCGGATTTCGGCAGACGCGCCCGGACAGGAAAGTTAAGATAAACAAATACTTATGAGTAGCGATAAACGCATCAGCGTACTTTTCATTTGCATGGGCAACATATGCCGCTCGCCGACAGCCGAGGGCGTGTTTCGCCACCACGCAGAACAGGCAGGGCTGGTCGATCGCCTGGCGATCGACTCCGCCGGCACGCATGCCTATCACACGGGGGAACCACCCGATCGTCGGGCCCGCGCTGCGGCCGAGCGACGTGGTATTTCGCTGGACGGGATCAGGGCGCGCAGGGTGAGTGCGGAAGACTTCGAACGCTTCGACATCATCGTGGCGATGGACGCAGACAACCTCGAGCGGCTGCGCAGCGAAGCACCGGAGGAACACCGTGCCAAGATACGGCTGTTTCTCGAGTACAGCGGTTCGAGTGTGCAGGAGGTACCGGATCCGTACTACGGCGGATCCGCAGGGTTCGAGCGAGTGCTGGATCTCGTCGAAGAAGCGTCCCGAGGCTTGCTCGAGACGCTGTTCAACGAATAGCTTCTAGTCCTGTCCCGGTTCGGCCAGCTTGGGTGCCGGAGGCGGATTCCCGGCTTTTGGCTCAGGTCGTGCCTCTGGTTTGGGCTCCGATCTTGCCTCTGGCTTTGGTGCCGCAGCAGGTTTTGGCGTGTCAACCGACTTGGCGGCGACAGGCAGCGACGGCTGTTCCCATGGCAATAACTTCGGTTTCTCGCCGGCGCCACCATCCGCCGCAGGCTTCGGCTGGGACTTGGGTTCAGGCTTCGGTTCAGACTTCGCTTCGGGCCTGGGTTCAGCCTTTTGTTCGGGCTTCGCATTCGGCCCGGCTTCTCGCCGCGTCTGGGGCTGGTCACCTGAGCCGTTTTGGGCCGCTGGTTTCTCGCCTACTGGTTTCCTGGTCTGGCGTGGTTGTGGTTTGCCGTCGCTATCGGCCGCGCGTTCGGCGTCCGTGCGGGCACGCGGAGGTCCGCCCGCTTTGTCGCCCGCAGGCGCTTTGTCAGTCGGTGTTTGCTCGGGTGCTTGCGGCTGCTGAGGCGCCTGCTCCCTGGGCGTCTCGGTATCCTGCTTTTGGGCGGTGTCTTTGGCCGGCGCTTTCCGGCGCGGTGCCTTCTTCGCTGGCGCATCGGCCGGCGTGTCCTGCTCTGGCGCCTTGTTCGCCTGCTGCGCGTTATCGGCTGCCTGCTCAGAACTATCCGGACTGCGCCGCCGGCGTCGCCCACCCCGACTACGACGACTGCGCGAAGGACGGGTAGCCTCGGTCTTGTTTTCGTCGTCCTTCTCCGGTCGTTGCTGGCCCTGTTGAGGTTGTTGCTGACCGTCTTTCTGCGCGGGTTTGCGCCGACTGTCCGTCTTCTTTGTGGTTTTCGTTCCTGTCTTCTTGGCCGGCGATTTTCTTGCGGCTGCCTTCTTCGGCGCAGGTTTGCGTCTTCCACCACGACCGTCGCTGCCGCGAGCATTCGATGCCTGGCGGTTGCGGCCCTGCCTGTCGCCTGAGGTACGTCCCCCTGCGGCTGGCTGTTCGTCGTCCGTGCTGCCTTTGAAAAAAGCCAGGACCGACGCAAATAGCCCTGGCCGTTTCGGCGGTTCGGGCTCCTGCCGCTGCGGCGCGGGCTTCGACGGCTTCAGCATGCCCACAGCCGGCGCTTCAATGGCCTTGCGCTCGAGAATCGCCTGCGGCGACTCCGGTTCCGGTGCCGCCTGGACGAGCGCATAACTGACCCCGGTGTTTTCGGGCAGGTCTGTCTGGTCGTCGCGAACGCGACGCACCTCGTAGTGGGGCGTTTCCAGCAGCGGGTTGGCAACGAGCACCACCTGGGTGTCGTTGCGGTCTTCGAGCGCCTGTACCCAGTCCCGTTTCTCGTTGAGCAGGTAGGTCGAGACTTCGACGGGCAATTGCGCGATGACCTTTGCCGTACGTTCCTTGCGTGCTTCCTCGCCAACGATGCGAAGAATAGCCAGCGCCAGCGATTCGACGCTGCGAATGTTGCCGAACCCGGAACAACGCGGGCAGGTCATGTGCGAGGACTCGCCGATGGACGGGCGCAGGCGTTGGCGTGACATCTCGAGCAGGCCGAAGCGGCTGATCTTGCCGATCTGTACGCGGGCGCGATCCTGGCGTACGGCGTCGCGCAGCCTGTTTTCGACGTCGCGCTGGTGTTTCGCGGGACCCATGTCGATGAAGTCGATGACGATCAGCCCGCCAAGGTCTCGAATTCGTAGTTGGCGCGCAATTTCGTCGGCCGCCTCGAGGTTCGTATTCAGAGCCGTCGCTTCGATGTCGCCGCCCTTGGTTGCGCGCGCCGAGTTGATGTCGATGGAGACGAGTGCTTCGGTGTGGTCGATGACGATACTGCCACCCGATGGCAGGTGAACGGTGTGGGCAAACGCCGATTCGATCTGCGACTCAATCTGGAAGCGCGTAAACAGCGGCACCGGGTCTTCGTAGTGCTTCAGCTTCTTGAGATTGTGCGGCATCGTCTGCTGGACGTGCTCGTAAGCGTCCTTGTAGGTCGCCTCGTCGTCGATCAGGATCTCGCCGATCTCGTTGGTCAGGTAGTCGCGCAGCGCGCGGACGACGGAATCGCTTTCGCGGTAGATCAGGAAAGGCGCGGGACGCTCCAGGACGACATTCAGGATGGCCGTCCAGACCGTCAACAGGTTCTCAAGGTCCCAGGCGAGCTCTTCGGCGCTGCGGTCGATGCCGGCTGTGCGCAGGATGACGCTCATGCCATCGGGAACGATGATCTCGTTCAGTGATTTCCTTGCCGCGTCCCGGTCCCCGCCGATAATGCGTCGAGAGACGCCGCCGGAGCGTGCCTTGTTTGGCTTGAGGACGATAAACCGGCCGGCCAGGCTGACAAACGTCGTCAGCGCCGCGCCTTTGTTGCCGCGCTCTTCCTTGTCGACCTGAACAACGATGTTCTGGCCTTCCTTGAGAACATCGCGGATGTTGAGTTTGCCGCCGTTCTTCGCTTCCTTGGAGAAATACTCAGGGGAAATCTCCTTGAATGGCAGGAAGCCGTGGCGGTCTGCACCGTAGTCGACGAACGCGGCCTCGAGGCTGGGCTCGATACGCGTGATCTTTCCGAGGTAAATATTGGCTTTTTTGCGCTGGCTAGCCGGTGCTTCGATGTTGAGGTCGTAGAGGAGCTGGCCATCGACCATGGCCATGCGCAACTCTTCTTGCTGAGTTGCATTGATTAGCATTCTTTTCATGTTGTCCTACTTGAAGGTTGGAGGACAGCATTACGGGGCAGGGCGCCAGGCGGGCGCAGGGATTGTCACGCACAGGAGTCCGGCGCCGGATTGCGCCGTGTACTAATTCCACTATCTCTGTGTAGGCCTGACCCAGAGTGGTCAGCGCCAGCAAAATAATCAGCATGATTTCCCTGCGGCTATACCGCTGTGGCGCAGGCCGGTGTCCGTGCTTGCTGCCTTCTGAAATCAGGTTTCGCAGACCTGCGAAACCAAAAAATAAGTCGTCCAAGAGTGCCCCGGCCGGTATGCCGCGACGCGTCTGCGCTGTAATATAGCACACCTCAACCGCGCTTAAGCAACTGATCATGCAAGAAAACTCCCCCACTGATGCCGATACCAGGGTCTCCGGCGTTCGCAAAGTCCGGGTCACCGCCGACCGGGCCGGCCAGCGGATAGACAATTTCTTGCGCACTGAGCTGCCCGGCGTGCCCAAGGGGCGCGTCTATCGGCTGCTCAGGCGAGGCGAGGTCCGTGTCAATGGTGGTCGGGTGCGCGCCGAGTACAAACTGCAGGAAGGCGATGAGGTCCGTGTCCCGCCGGCACGCATCAATACGGGAGCGCCACCGCCGCCGACAAAGCTCGCGGCCGAGATGCTCGATCGGGTAATTTACGAAGACAAGCGGCTGCTCGTCGTCAACAAACCGACCGGTTTCGCCGTGCATGGCGGCAGCGGCGTCAGTCACGGCGTGATTGAGCTGCTGCGGCACGCGCGGCCGGATCTCAAGGAACTGGCGCTCGTACACCGTATCGACCGCGAAACCTCGGGCTGCCTCGTCATGGCCAAGCGGCACAGTGCCTTGCGGGAATTGCACGAACGCTTCCGCGAAGGCCTGGTCGAGAAGAACTACCTGGCGCTGGCGGTCGGCGACTGGCAGTACGGTGAGCAGCTGATCGATGTGCCGCTGTCCGTACAGAACCGCAAGGGCGGGGAACGTCACGTTATCGTGAGCGACAACGGCAAGACGGCGCAGACACGCATCAGCCTGTCGCGAACCTATGGCGTTTACAGCCTGCTGCAGTGTGCACCGGTGACCGGCAGGACTCACCAGATTCGTGTGCATCTGCAGCACGCCGGCCATCCGATCGTCGGCGACGAGCGCTACGGTGATGCAGATGCGAATAAACAGGCCAGGCGGCTGGGGCTAAAACGGCTGTTTCTCCACGCGCAGTCGATCGCGTTCGCGAACAAGAGCGGTAACGAATTGCACTTCACGGCTCCCCTGGCTGACGACCTCGAACGATTCCTGACCGTCGGGGTCATCGAGGCGCAGCGCGAGAAGAAAAAGTGACGGGGTAACAGCCCCTGGCGGAGGGGCGTTCACCGCAACCGGGTCAAGGCAACAGGTAACCTAGCTGGAGCAGTCGATCGGCGAGCCAGATCATGGGCAGGCCGATGAGAGCGGTCGGGTCATCCGCGCGCACGGCCTCGAAGAGCACGAAGCCCGCACCTTCCAGTTTGAAACTGCCGGCACAGTCGTAGGGTTTGTCGTGCCGCAGGTAGGCCTCTGCCAGGCGTCGATCGAACTGCCGGAAACGCACGACCGTCTTGTCCGTGTACTCGTATCGAGAACGGCCCACCGGGTCGAGAATGCAGACGGCGGTGAAAAACGTCATGCTCTTGCCGGATGCCGCAAGCAATTGCTCGACCGCCCGGGCATGGTCGCCGGGCTTGCCCAGCACCCTTTCGTCGAGCACAGCCAGCTGGTCCGCCCCGATGATGAGCGCGTTGCGCGTGTTAGTGGCCACCGCTTCGGCCTTTTTGCGGGCCAGGTGCTGCGCGAGTTCTGCGGGGCCGAGATCCATGGGGTTCGATTCGTCCACTTCCGGATCAACGACCTCGTAGCTGTCGAGAAAGCGATTCAACAGTTCGCGGCGGTGTTGCGATGACGATGCCAATACAATCTTGGGCGCGGACGGGTTTTGCATAGTCAAATCAAAACGTTAAGGCAGGACAGGCAGAGTCTACCCGGTTTGCCGCCGGGGGCTGAAATTTCTGTCCGACAGGCTTTGACTTACGTAGCAGCGGTCCTTATCATGCGCGCGCCATGGGTAATCCGCTGCGTGAACGCCGCTCCGCGGCCGAATGGTCGGCGGGCTCTCAAGTTATTGAAATAGCTGAAAAAATTAGCTATTTCGAGCATTTGGCGTCAATCGTCGCAGCGGACCTTGCAGCGCTGGATGCTGATAAGATACCCGCTGACTGGCGAGATGCCGCCGTTATTGGGCGGCTCGAGTTCGGCTTTGCCGATGCGCAGCAGACCTTGCCGAAGGTGGAGTGCCGGGTTGCAGTCACGGTTGATGCGGTGTGCCAACGCTGCCTGGAAGGATTCAGGTTACCGCTGGAAACAGAGGCTGAATTGCTCTTGCTGGCGCTTGAGCAGGATGCCGATGGCTACGATGAGTACGAAGTCTGGGAACTGGAGGAAGCACTGCTCCGGCCGCAGGACATCGTGGAAGAGTTGCTGGTCATGGCACTGCCGTTTGCGGCGATGCACGTGGAGTCAGCGGCGTGCAAGGCATTGACGCCCGAGACGGCGGAAGAGGCCGAAAAAGTAACGACCCCATTTGCCGCATTACGCGAACAGATGGCGAAGGATAACGAAGGTTCGGCCTGAAGCGCCGCATCGATTGGAGAAGATTATGGCAGTTCAAAAAAGTCGCAGGACCCCGGCAACGCGCGGCGCTCGTCGTTCGCACGACAAGCTGAAGAAGCCGTCGTTGTCGGTAGACCCGACCTCGGGCGAGACGCACCTGCGTCATCGTGTGACGCCGGATGGTTTTTACCGCGGCACCCAGGTTGTCACTCAGCCTGAATCCACCGACGACGACGAGTAGATCATCCCCTGATCGGCCGGGCCCCGCCCGGTCAGTCTGTTGGTGGGCTCTCACTCAATAATTTCACTTGATGCAATGAGCGGCGACCTCGGTCCCGAGGTTGTCGTGCACGCGGCTGCCGCGACGCTCGCCAAGTACCGGAACCTCGAGTTGATCCTGGTCGGTGACCGGGACGTGCTGCAGAAACTGGTCGATGGCATCGTCGGCGACGACCCTCGATTGCGTATCGAACACGCGAGCGAAGTGGTCGCCATGTCGGAACCGCCCGCCGATGCGTTGCGCAAGAAGAAAGATTCGTCGATGCGCGTCGCCATCAACCTCGTCAAGGATGGAACCGCGGCTGCATGCGTCAGTGCCGGTAACACCGGTGCTCTCATGGCCACGGCGAAATTCGTCCTCAAGATGCTGCCCGGCATCGATCGCCCGGCGATCATCGGTGAGTTGCCCGCAAAGGGTGGCTCCGTGCATATGCTCGACCTGGGTGCCAGCACGCAAGCGACCGCTGACCAGCTTTTCCAGTACGCCGTCATGGGCTCCATCGTTGCGACGGACGTCGCGGGTGTCGACCAGCCGCGTATCGGCCTGCTGAATGTCGGCGCCGAGGATATCAAGGGGCATGAGACCGTTCGCGAAGCTGCGGCCATGCTTGCCGACAGCACCTTGAACTACGTCGGTTTTATCGAAGGCTCTGACCTGACATCCGGTAAGGTCGATGTCGTCGTGACAGACGGCTTTACCGGCAATGTCGCGCTGAAGACGATGGAAGGCACGGTTGTTCTCGGCAAGCACTACCTTGCTCGCGCGTTCAAACGAAACTGGTTCACGAAATTGCAGGCGTTCCTCGCCGGTAGCGTGTTGCGTCAGCTGAGCGCGGAACTGGATTCGCGCAACTACAACGGTGCGACTCTGGCAGGGCTGAATGGTATTGTGATCAAGAGCCATGGCAGTGCGGACGCTTATGCGTTTCAGCATGCGATCGACACGGCGGTCGTCGAAGTACGCAACCAGCTGCCACAACAAATCGGTACCTTGCTGCAAAAGGAAACTGCATGAATTATTCGCGGATTGCCGGCACCGGGCGCTACCTGCCCGAACGCATCATGACCAACGCCGATCTCGAGAAGATCGTCGACACGTCGGATGAGTGGATTCGAACGCGCACGGGTGTAGAGCGCCGGCATGTCGTGGAGGAAGAGCAGACGACGTCAGACATGTGCGTCGAGTCGGCAAAGAACGCGATGGACGACGCTGGCGTCAGCCCGGCCGATATCGACATGGTCATCACCGGCACGACATCACCGGACGTGGTTTTTCCCAATGTGTCAACCATCATTCAGTATCGACTCGGCATCCCGGCGTGCACGGCGTTCAGCCTGGAAGCCGCGTGTTCCGGGTTTATCTACGCGCTGACGGTCGCCGACAAGTTCATCAAGGCCGGAGAAGCCAGGTGCGTGCTCGTGACAGGCGCCGAATGCATCACGAAGTTGCTCGACTGGGGCGATCGAAATACCTGCGTACTGTTTGGCGATGGTGCGGGTTCCGCCATTGTCGTCCCGTCGGAGAAGCCGGGCATCCTGTCCTGCGAGCTCGGCGCCGATGGTCAGTACCGGGAGTTACTGCATTACCCGGCCGGCGTGTCGAAGAACCTGGCCATTGCCGGTACCGACGAAGCAAATATCATCATGCAGGGCAACGAGGTCTTTAAAGTGGCGGTCAAGACCCTGGGAAGGATCGCGAAGGCAGCGCTGGACAAGGCCGGCGTTTCGAAAGAGGAGCTGGACTGGCTCGTTCCGCACCAGGCCAACATTCGTATCATCCAGGCGATGGCCAAGCGACTGAACATGCCGATGGAGAAAGTCATCCTGACCGTACAGGACCACGGCAACACCTCGGCAGCATCCGTACCGATGGCGCTGGACGTTGGACGCCGTGACGGGCGTGTCAAAGAGGGTCAGCTGATTCTCATGGAAGCCTTTGGCGGCGGCTTCACCTGGGGTTCTGTCCTGATGCGGATGTAGCCTTACCAGAGGCTGCTTTTCTTCTGCCGCGCTGAGCGGCGGCGCATGCGCTGATGCAATTGCTGGCGACGACGGTCGATCCGGTCGCGACGAATCACGGCATCGGCATGCTTGCCATTCTCTTTCTCGTACTCGTCGCGAAAACGGCAGAAATCGTCGTACGCTTCGCGCACATGAAGCAGTTCCCGTGCAACGAGTTCGATAATGATGACATCGTCAAGGTAGCCGATGACCGGAATGTCGTCGGGCAGGATGTCTTCCGGGTCGGCGAAATAGACAAAGGTTGCCAGCAGTCGCTGGCGGTCGCCGTCGGGAAGCTGCCATTCCTCGTCTGTCAGCATGCTGATCAGCGACTCGAGTTCGGGAAGACGCTTGCCGACGAAGTCGGGCAGGGGGTCGCTGGCGCGGATTTCCTCGAGAACGGCTTGAATCGCGTCGATGATTTCGGCGTCCTCCGCGTCCTTGACGGCTTCACGCGACTGCCGCAGGGCCTGGCGGAAGAACCGCAGATCGCGGTCGGTCAGTTCAAGAGAGATCCGGAGGCCCATTGGCACAGGCTAACGGCAACTCCCTATGTCGGTCAACGCATGATGGTTTACCATAGGGGCAGGCTGGCTGGTCCGATCCCATGAAACCGAAACTCGTAATAGGCAACAAGAACTACTCGTCATGGTCGCTGCGGCCATGGCTTCTCATGAAAGAAGCCGGAATCGACTTCGAGGAGCACCGCATCGTGCTCGATACACCGACCACGAAAAAGGAAATCGCGGCGTTCTCGGCGGCCGGACGGGTGCCCATATTACAGTTGGCGGATGTCACCGTGTGGGACTCCCTCGCGATCGCCGAGACCGTGGCGGAGCGCTGGCCTGAAAAGCAGCTCTGGCCACTGGACCCCGCCGAGCGTGCGCACGCGCGCGCCATTTGCGCCGAAATGCACTCGGGCTTCCCGCATTTGCGCAATTGTATGCCCATGAACTGCCGGGCGATGGGCCGCAAGGTACCTATTCCGGATGAACTTGGCGACGACATCAACCGCATCATCGAAATCTGGTCGGAGTGCCACAAGCACTACGGCGATCGTGGTGGCTGGCTGTTTGGCGCGTTCTCGGTCGCCGACGCCATGTACGCGCCGGTCGTCCTGCGCCTGCGGACCTATGGCATCAACCTGCCGCAGTCGGCCGGCTACTATCCTCACCGTCTATTGCAGAGCGCCGCAATGCAGGACTGGCTCGCGGCCGCCGAATGCGAAACAGAAGTCATCGACGCGGACGAAAAAGGCCAGTAATGCGCAACGGGATTCCCAGCCTGGCCGCCTGGTTGCTGGCCATCACACCGGTTTACGCGGACGTCTTCGAACTGCCGCCCGAGGGCTACGACGTTATCGGCTCGGTGTCGACGATCACGGCACGCTACGAAGACACCCTGGTCGACATCGCACGTCGTCACGGTCTCGGGTACACGGATGTGGTGCTTGCCAATCCTGGCGTCGACGTCTGGGTGCCGGGTGAGGGTACCGAGATCATCCTGCCGAATCGCTATGTGCTGCCACCGGGGCCGCGGCAGGGACTGGTTCTGAACCTGGCCGAGTACCGGATGTACTACTTCCCGGAGCCGCGTGCGGGTGAGCCGGCCTATGTGTATACCTACCCGATGAGTATCGGGCGTATGGACTGGGAGACGCCGCTCGGCAAGACAAGAATCGTCGCCATGGCGAGGAACCCGGCCTGGTATCCGCCACAGTCGGTGCGCGACGAACATGCCGCGGACGGCGATCCGTTGCCGCGCGTTGTGCCACCCGGCCCGCAGAACCCGCTGGGAACGCGCGCGCTGCGCCTTGGGCTTCCGGGATACCTGATCCATGGCACCAACCGGCCGGCCGGCGTCGGCATGCGCGTGTCGCATGGCTGTGTGCGCATGTTCCCCGAGGACATCGAGTTCCTGTTTGAGCACATTGCGGTCAATACGCCGGTACGCATTATCAACGTGCCGGCGAAAATCGGCTGGGACGGGGAGGCTCTCGTCGCCGAAGTACATCCTCTGCTCGAGTCGCCGCAGCCCCTGGTCCAGGAGACGGTTGAGCACCTTGAACAGCTGGATGCGGATGTCGAGTTGCCGGAGCCGGATCCGAACAGCAAGGATCCGCTCACGTATGTCACCGAGCAGTTCATTACGGCGACTGCCGAACGTGCCGGGCGGCTTGACTGGGATGGCGTAGAAGAACTGGTGCGGCGGTCCGACGGTATCCCTCAAGCCGTTGGGTCAGGCATAAAAAACGCCGCGACAAGCGCGGCGTTTGAATAGAACGTTTTGCCCTGACTTACTTGGACATAGACTTCTGGAACATACGTTCCATGGCTTCTTTATTGGCTTCGCAGCAAGCCTGGGATTGCGTAGCGGCTGCGAGTGCCCGGTCAGCGGTGCTTTGTGCCGATGAGGCGGCCTGAGCGGCGCGATCAGCGGCTGCACGAGCAGCTTCTGCGGCTGAGGCAGCAGCGGCCGCGTCAGCGGCGGCGCGATCTGCCGTAGCTTTCACATCATCCAGCCCCGTGGTTGCGCAACCAGCGGCCATTGCGACGAACAGTGCAAGTGCGCTTGCTCTGAGTGCGGTCTTTTTCATTTTGGAAGGTTCCTTTGTTGGGTAAAACTGCAGGCGCATTATTTCCCAATACGCCCGGCGCTGCAATGAAAACTCATACTTTCCTTCGTTTTTGTCGCCTGAGCGCGACAAAAACACGCAAAATCACGGTGCATTGCCGACAGCACTGATGCGCACGGGCATCGCGGCTACGACATCGATGAGTGCGAGGTTGTAGCCGGGCCCCTCGTCACCGAGAAATCCCGCCGGCAAATACCTCAGCTGGTCCAGAGAGTAATCGCTGTCCGGCATCGTGGCATCGCTGATTTGCCAGTCTTGCCCGTCGTGTATTTCCGCCCACGCGTGCCCAAATGCAGCGAGCCCGGTATCGGCGTCAATCAACAGGCTGCCGAGGGCAATGCGCGCCGCGTAGCCGTTGGCCCTGGCCAGTGCAGCGAGCAATACGGCATGCTCGGTGCAGTCGCCTTCACCCGTGGCAGCAACCCGGGAGGCCAGGTCGAAACCGCGCGAGTAGGATTTTTGGTCTATGTGTTCGAAAACGAAACGTCGCAGTTCCTCGGCCGCAGGCCGTTCCCCGAAACTCGAATGCAGTATCTGCAACAGCTCCTGCACGGGCGGTTCCTCGAAATCGACGACCCAGGTGCTTTGCCGAAACCGGTCGTCGTCGCCGCCGGCTATTGTGGGTCGCTCGGCATACTCGATGCTGACCGTACTTGCGCCGGTTGCGACAATCTCGAGGCCGTCGATGCGCGACAGGAAGAGTGCCGACCTGCCCGGGTCGTTGACATGCAATGTCGAGAACAGGATCTCGCCGAACGCCGCCTCGTCGCCAGGTACGCGTTCAATCGGAATTGTCGTCATGTAGGGCAGGTCGTCATCGGCATGGACGATGCTGCACAGCAGCACGTACGACAGAACCAGCCAGGTCAGCCTGCCGATTCTCATCGTGAGAACGAACCGTTGGTCCAGATACGGCGAAGGTTGATCGTGACGGGGCCGATCGTCATGTCGGATTCCTCCAGGAGACCTTCATCGTCAAACCGGCCGGTGGCCGTTATGGGCCCCATCGTCATGACCGCCTGCTGTTCTACCGTTTCGTCGCGTGTCATCGTGGATTCGAGCAGGCGGGATGGGTCGATGCCAGGTATCCAGAGATGCGCGGTCTTTGTTGTGTCGTCGCCGCTGAACAACTCGCGCGCCATTTCAATCTGCTGGAGTTCACTGGTCGGTGACTGTGCGCCGTCGAGTACGGCCTCGAATGTCTTGCCCTCCAACGTGCCGCTCGAAACCCACAGGTCGTCATCGTTGAGCTCCAGCCTGAGGTCACTTGTGATTTCGCCGTTTTCGAGCGATATGTCGATCGCGTTGATCAACTGGCCGTTCGGCATGGAATAGGTGATCGAGTAAGAGTCGCTTGTGATCAACGTGGCTGGATCGGTAGCTATCAGTGAGGATTCGACGGCATATATCTTGATGTCGCCGTCCTCGTCGATTGTATAGGAGTTGTAAGCAACGCCTGTACCGAGGCTGTTTACGTCGAATTGCGCAATTTCCTCAAAGTAGGGTGCCGGGGTGTCATCGGCGTATTCAGCGTTGCTGACGAACTCGGCAAAGGCCCGGGCGAACGTATCGCGATAGCCGAGGTAGTTGTGGGCGCAGGCGATGGAAACCTCGCCCTTGGTGGCAGCGCGCACCTTGGTAAACGCGACCATGTTCTGGGTTTCGCTTTTGACCGCGTAGAGCCACTCCAGCGCGAGGTAGGGCATGCCGGCAATCTCGCCGGATCCCGTATGGAAAATCTGGCGGGTGGCAAGGGGGCCGTGGGTGTCGGTGATGGTTTCGATATTGGTTTCTGCCATCAGGTTGGCCAGGGATGCAAGGTCCATGGACTTCGTGAAGATGTAGCACTCGAGGGGGGACTGGGCCTTGATATCCGACGCGAAATACCAGCCGCCGTCGAACGCCTCCGGGTCGGCGGGTTTGCCCGGCAGCTTGCTGCGCAGCGCATCGTCCGGCGTTGCGACCGCGCGAAACTTCATACGCCGCGATTCGGTCTGCATGGAATCCCTGACCCAGTCGGGCCAGCGGCTGAGTGGGTCCTGCTGGGCGCGCGTGACCGGGGAGGCAAGCAGTAATGCAATGAGCGTGATGAGCAGTAGCGGTGGTAGCGGGCGGGGCATGTGCGTCTCCTGGGTCGTTTCGCGGCCTGTAAACACCGGAATTTACCGGTTTCACCGGGATCTGTCGCTTTTTACGTTCGGGGCTTGCACCGCGCCGGGTACTGTATATAATCCCATATACTGTGAATCCATACAGGAACTGCTCAAATGCGCGAACTGACCCCAAGACAAAAGCAAATTCTCGAGATGATTCAGGAGTTTATCGATGAAACCGGTATGCCCCCGACACGTGCTGAGATCGCCCGCCAGCTCGGCTTCAAGTCCGCCAATGCGGCCGAGGAACATCTCCGGGCCCTGCAACGCAAGGGCGTACTCGAGCTGTTGCCGGGCGCATCGCGTGGCATCCAGCTCAAGGATTCATTGCGTGACCAGATGGGCTTGCCGCTGGTCGGCCGTGTTGCGGCAGGGAGTCCGATACTCGCCGAGGAACACATCGAAGCGCATTACCGGATCGATTCGCAGCTTTTCAGTCCAAAACCGCACTACTTGTTGCGCGTTAGCGGCATGAGTATGAAAAATGTGGGGATTCTCGACGGTGACCTGGTTGCCGTACATCGCACGCCGGAAGTTCGCAGTCGGCAAATTATTGTTGCCCGCCTCGATGACGAGGTAACGGTCAAACGTTATCGTCAGGAGGGCTCACTGGTGTCGCTCCTGCCCGAAAACGATGAGTTCGAACCGATTATCGTTGACCTCAAGGAACAGGCACTGGTGATCGAAGGCGTCGTTGTTGGCGTCATTCGTGACGGCCTGCCGTTGCATTGAGCATTGTCATCGTCTCTCGACAAGATACTTGCGAACCCGCGTGTCTGGCGCGGGCGTGACCAGGCCGGGAAGCGGGCAGGGCTGGCAAGCGGTTACCCGGAACTCGACCGGCACCTGCCAGGAGGGGGCTGGCCTCGTGAATCACTGACCGAAGTGCTTACCGAACACTACGGCATTGGCGAACTGCGCCTGCTGATGCCGGCACTGGCACGTTTGAGCACCGAAGTATCGTCACAGGATTTTGCCGAACCAGGCTGGCTTGCCTGGGTGGCCCCGCCATTTCAACCTTATCCTCCCG
>JAOUNK010000033.1 GCA_029881015.1 Gammaproteobacteria bacterium
CACGACACGTAGTCGCGTGCCGCCTGCTTCTCGGCCTCGGCCGCCGCCTCGTTAAGGTAAAGATTCTTCAGCTCGCCGCCATGCGGCTCTTTGAACGCGCCCATTGTCTAGATCCTGTGTAGAAATCAGTAAAGCCGCGCAGGCAAGTGATAACCCGCGCGGCTTTGAAATTGCGAATAGGTGGGACTCTTCCTAGAACGGAATATCGTCGTCGAAGTCATCGGGACCCGGCGCGGGTGGCGTATTGCCGCCGCCTTGCTGGCCACCGCCGGAGCCTCCGCCACTCCCGCCGCCAAACGATCCGCCGCCCGCTCCGCCACGGCCGCCGAGCATCTGCATTTCATCGGCAATGATTTCGGTCGTATAGCGATCCTGGCCATCCTGACCCTGCCACTTGCGCGTGCGCAGCTTGCCCTCGACATAGACCTGCGAACCTTTGCGCAGATACTCGGCTGCGATTTCGGCCAGGCGTCCGAACATGGCTACCTTGTGCCATTCGGTGCGCTCTTTCTGCTCGCCGGTTTGCTTGTCTTTCCACGACTCGTTGGTCGCGACGGTGAAATTGGTGACGGCCGAACCACTCGGCATGTAGCGTGTCTCGGGATCCTGTCCGAGGTTACCGACGAGGATGACTTTGTTGATTCCGCGGGCCATGTTGGCTCCTGTTCTTCTGGGACTGTATTTATAGTATTTCGCGGCCCTGGGCCGCGAGAGGGACACTATTGTAGAGCCTGCCCGGGCAATTGCTAGCCCGATTTCGGCGAATAAACGTCAAATTATTTACGAAAACGACCGAAGCCCTGCAGTGCGAGCCAGATACCGCCCATCAGCGCGCAGACAAAAAACACGTCGGTCGGGCGACCCTGGCCCAGGAACCTTCCGCCAACAAGGCCACCGACAAACGCTCCGAGGAACTGGGCGCTCGAAAACACGCCCAGTGAGGCGCCGCGCACCGCCTCGTCCGCCAGCACCGAGAGCCGGGCGGGCAGCCCTGCCTCGAGGAAATTGAAGCCCGCGAAAAAGATGACGAGCGCGATGAACACGGGGCCTGCCGAGAAGGAAAAGAACGTCAGCCCGAGCTGCGCGACGACGATCAACGTGACGGCCAGGCCGATCAGGTGCCCACGTCCCTGGTGATGGTCCCGCATGATCATCGGCACCGCGAGTGCGAGCGACACAATGAGCGCACCGATGTACATCTTCCAGTGCGCGGTGAGCGGCATCTCGAAACGGTCGTGCAACAATAAGGGCAGCGCCACGAAGGTCGCCGTCATGATGGCGTGCAGCAGGAACACGTAGAAGTCGATCCGCAGCAGATCGGCGCGAAACGCCGGGACCAGGCTCCAACTCTCGCGGCGCACCGGTCGCGGCATGTCGGGCAGCAGCCTCAACAGCAGTGCTGCGACCAGTGCCAGCGCGGCGGCCACCCAGAACAGCGCCAGCACGCCGAATTTCGCGGCAATCAACGGTCCCGCGGCAAATGCGAGCATGAAGGACGTACCGATGCCGACACCGAATATAGCCATTGACCGGGTACGAACTTCCGGGCGTGTCGCATCGGTGATCAGCGCGCTCAGCGTGGCCGAGATCGCGCCGGCTCCCTGCAGAAAACGACCGGCGACGACACCATGGATCGAATCGGACATGGCGGCGACGATGCTGCCGGCCGCGAAGATGACCAGTCCACCGACGATGACAGGGACGCGTCCTATACGGTCCGACAGGGCGCCGAGCGGAATCTGAAAGCCCGCCTGCGTCAGGCCGTAGGCACCAACGGCCAGGCCGATCAGCAGCGGCGTGGCGCCTTCCAGGTCCCTCGCGTACAGCGACAGGACCGGCAGCAGCGCAAACAGGCCGAACATGCGGATCATCGCGATGAGCGCGACGACGCCAACCGAGCGGCGCTCGTCGGCGAGCATGGTAATGCCCTCGGGCTTTTCTGATTCCAAAGCGTGCTTCCTTTGCGCCGCGGAGGCGCGGCGGCGTATATTAGCAGGTTGTTCGGCCTCGACTTAAATCTCCCTGATGAAATCAGCAGAACGCAATATCCGAATCGCCGGCGCGAGGACCCACAACCTCAAGAACGTCGATCTGACCCTGCCCCGCGACCAGCTGATCGTGTTCACGGGACTATCGGGCTCCGGCAAATCGTCGCTTGCGTTCGACACGATCTATGCCGAAGGCCAGCGCCGTTACGTCGAGTCGCTGTCGGCCTATGCGCGGCAGTTCCTGTCGATGATGGAGAAACCTGACATCGATCATATCGATGGGTTGTCGCCTGCCATTGCGATCGAGCAAAAGTCGACCTCGCACAACCCGCGATCGACAGTCGGCACGGTCACCGAGATCTACGACTACCTGCGGCTGCTGTTCGCCCGTGCCGGTACGCCGAAGTGCCCCGATCACGATGTGACGCTCGAAGCGCAGACGGTCAGCCAGATGGTCGATCACGTCCTCGAATTACCTGAAGGCACAAGGCTCATGCTGCTTGCCCCGGTTGTTGCCGAGCGCAAGGGCGAACACGTGCACCTGATGGCAGACCTGCAGGCCCAGGGATTCATACGCGCCCGAATCGATGGCGAGATCTACGAGCTCGACCAGCCGCCGGCACTCGATCTGCGCAAGAAACACAACATCGATGCGATCGTCGATCGTTTCAGGGTAAAGGAGGACCTGCACCTGCGCCTCGCCGAATCGTTCGAAACCGCGCTGCGGCTGGCCGACGGCGTCGCGCGCATCGTCTACATGGACGACAGCGAGGCGGATGAAATCACGTTCTCCGATCGCTTTGCCTGCAACATCTGCGGCTACAGCCTGACCGAACTTGAACCGCGCCTGTTTTCATTCAACAACCCGAGCGGCGCCTGCCCGGGCTGCGACGGCCTGGGCGTGAAACAGTTCTTCGACCCGGAGCGCGTCGTTGTTAACCCGGGATTATCCCTGGCCGGTGGCGCGATTCGTGGCTGGGATCGCAAGACGACGTATTACTACCAAATGATCCAGAGCCTCGCCTCTCATTATGACTTTGACATCGAGACGCCATTCAACGAGCTCAGCAGGAAACTGCAGGACATCGTGCTGCACGGCAGTGGCAAGGACAAGATCGAGTTCTTCTACGCCAACTCGCGCGGCATGCAGGTCAAGAAACTGCATCGCTTCGAGGGCGTGCTGCCGAACCTCGACAGGCGTTATCGTGAAACCGAGTCAAGCGCCGTGCGCGAGGAATTGTCGAAGTTTCTCAACAGCCAGCCCTGCCCGGAGTGCCACGGTACCCGCCTCAATGTCGCTGCACGCCACGTGTTTATTTGCGGCCACTCGCTGCCTGAAATCACGAGCCTGTCGGTCGGGCATGTGCGTGAGTTCTTCGACACGATGCATCTCGACGGCTGGCGCGCGACCATCGCCGACAAGATCGTCAAGGAGATTTCGGACCGCGTTGGCTTCCTGTCGGATGTCGGCCTCGACTACCTGTCGCTCGATCGCAGTGCCGAGACCCTCTCCGGCGGCGAGGCGCAACGCATTCGCCTCGCCAGCCAGATCGGCTCGGGACTCGTCGGCGTCATGTACATCCTCGATGAACCCTCGATAGGCCTGCACCAGCGCGACAACCAGCGCCTGCTCGGTACGCTCACTCACCTTCGGGATATCGGCAATACGGTCATTGTTGTCGAGCACGACGAGGAAGCCATTATGTCGGCCGACTTCGTCGTCGACCTCGGACCCGGTGCCGGCGTGCATGGCGGCCACGTGGTCGCGGCCGGTTCACCCGCGGAGATCCAGAGGGAACCGCGGTCGGTGACGGGCCAGTACCTCTCCGGCAAGCGCGCCATCGCGGTGCCGGACGCGCGCACGCCGAACAACGCGGACAAGCAGATTCGCGTGCTGGGCGCATCCGGCAACAACCTGAAGTCAGTCGATGCATCCATCCCGGTTGGCCTCATGACCTGCGTGACGGGCGTGTCGGGATCGGGCAAGTCCACGCTCGTCAACGACACCCTGTACAAGGCTGTCGCCGAAGAGATCAATCGTGCGAGCCGCAATCCGGCGCCACACAAGGCCGTGGAAGGACTCGATGCGATCGACAAGGTCATCGACATCAGCCAGAGCCCGATCGGGCGCACGCCGCGCTCCAATCCCGCGACCTATAGCGGCCTGTTTACACCGATCCGCGAACTGTTTGCGGGTACGCAGGAAGCCCGTTCACGCGGCTACATGCCCGGGCGTTTCAGTTTCAATGTCAAAGGCGGTCGCTGCGAAGCCTGCCAGGGTGACGGTGTTATCAAGGTCGAGATGCACTTCCTGCCCGACGTGTACGTGCCCTGCGACGTGTGTCGCGGCCAGCGGTACAACCGGGAGACCCTCGAGATTCGCTACAAGGGCAAGAACATTCACGAGGTTCTCGACATGACCGTTGAGGATGCCGCCGTGTTCTTCCAGAACGTGCCGGTCGTCGCCCGCAAGTTACAGACGCTCATGGATGTCGGCCTGACCTACATTCGCCTGGGGCAGAACGCCACGACGCTCTCCGGTGGTGAAGCGCAGCGCGTAAAACTCGCCAAGGAGCTGTCGAAGCGCGATACCGGCAACACGCTCTACATTCTCGACGAGCCAACGACAGGGCTGCACTTCCACGACATCGAGCAATTGCTCGGTGTGTTGCATCGGCTGCGTGACCACGGCAACACAGTGGTCGTCATCGAACACAATCTCGACGTCATCAAGACCGCTGACTGGATCATCGACCTGGGTCCGGAAGGCGGTGATGGCGGGGGCGAAATCATCGCGCAGGGAACGCCCGAGGACGTGGCCGCGACCAGGGGCTCATTTACGGGTGAGTTCCTCAAACCGCTGGTTAAACGCGCGGGCAAATCGAAGCGCAGCGCCTGAGTCCGTTCGCAGGTACAGCGACGGCTCGATGAGCTCGAGTTCCATCAGCAGGAAACGGCCGTCGGGCCCGCGCACCCAGTCTCCCCTGCCGTAGACAGGCCGCGGATCGACATGCGAAAACACCCGGCGGGCGACATCCAGCAAGCCGTCGGGTGGTGCGATTGGCCTGATCTCGGCACCGTGTTCCTCCTGGACCCGAAAATCGCCGGCCCTGGGGGTCTTCAGGATCGCGTGGCTGTACTCACCGCTAAAGAAGAAGAGGGAAAACTCGCCCTCCTCGCAGATACCCTCGATAAACGGCTGCACGATGAACGCACGTCCGGCAAAGCATTCAGCCAGGTGTGCGAGTTTGTCACCGGCAACGGGGTTTGTCAGAACGAAGGTATCCTTTGCATTGGCGCCGACGGTTGGCTTGATGACAAGCTTGTCGACGTCGTGCGCGGCGAAAAAGCCAGGCACACTGCGGGTGTCGAAGTCGTCGTACCAGCTGCTCGGGACGATGTCGTCCCCGCGCGCCGACACGTCCTTCAGGTAGGACTTGTCGAGATTCCACCGCACGGTGGATAGTTCGTTCAGGAGTACGGCACGGCTCGCGTCGATTCGTTCCAGCACGCGCAGGAACTCGTCGGGGAATGCCGGGTAGTCCCACGGCACGCAGATGTACACAGCGTCGAACGCGTTCCAGTCGGGGCTGCTGCGCCAGGGCACGCACTGCACGTCCCAGCCGAGCGCTGCCATCGGCTCCAGGCTCAGGTGAAAATCGGTTACGTAGTCACCCATGTCGTCCATGACGAGGTACGCGGCGCGTTTGTCGTTCATGCGGTCCTGCTCCGCTACTGGCGCTCGGCGGGAGCCTCTTCCGCTCCCGAAAACCTGCCATCGGTAAGGAATGCGATGGTCAGCTCGATCGGCTCTTGCATACGCATCATGAACGCGTGGGAATGCTCGACCACGACAAAGTCCGTCATGCCTTCGAGCTTGGTGTCCTCCACCGACACGCGCCCGTCATCCGGATTGGGCAGAACGGCTGACGTGATCGGGTCGATCGTTCGATTGCCCGCAATGACGCCCAGCTCGAAATCAGCCGGCCCCAGTCTAAGTGGAATGCTGTCCTCACCTTTGCCCAGCTGCCGACCTGACGGGCCATTGATCCAGTCATAGCCGGGAACGTCGATCATTTCGTCGGCGGCGACACTGCCCTGGTTCGGCGGTCCGAGCATGACGACGCGACCGAGCTCCGGGATCTCGTTCGTACTCAGGTACTGACGCACCAGGATGCCGCCAAGCGAGTGCGTCACAAAGTGGATTCGGTCGACACGTTCATGCTCCCGGCAGGCTGCCAGGCCGTCCGGCACCGCGATGTCCGCAAGTTCCTCGATCGTGTGATCACGCGACGGGTAGTCGATATTCGCAGTAATGAACCCGGCCTGGTCGAGTTCTCTTTGCATCTTGTTCATCGATGTCGCGCCACGCATCAAGCCGTGCAGCAACACCACGCAGTCGTCGGCCTGCGCGATACCGGCAGACAACAGGAGTACGAGAACCAGGAGCAAGCCTTTCATAGACACTCAGACATCGCCAACCAGGCCGCGTTCACGTAATTGGCGATCATGCAGGCGGCTGAGGAGTAGCAGCGCCGCTACCGCACCGAACAGTGCCCATCCCATGTCCGACTGGGTGTCCCACACATAACCCTGCGTCCCGAGGAATGCCTCCGCGGCCTCGTCGGACAGCAACGCCACCCACCATTCTATGAGTTCATAAAACGCGCTGAAGCCCAGGCAAAAACTGACAATGAAGAAATCACGCCACCTGGCAGAGTTGAAAACCTGCAGGCGAATCATGAGCTCACGCGCGATCATCGCCGGAATAAACCCTTGTGCGAGGTGCCCCAGCTTGTCGTAATTGTTGCGTGTCCCATCGACCAGCTCACGCACCCACTCCCCCAGCGGTACTTCCGCATAGGTGTAGTGGCCGCCGATCATCAGGATGACGCAATGCACGAGGATCAGCACGTAGACGAGGCTTGTCAGGGGGAAGCGTTCGCGCGTGAACCAGACAACGATGCCACCCAGGACGGCCGGCGCTACCTCGAGGCCCCAGGTGACGGTGTCCTTTGGCCCGATGCCGGACCACACGAGGACAGCCACGAACGTGCCGATCCAAACCCACCTCATCTCATGTCATCCTTTCTCGTCCGCCAGAAACCGTCGCTGCTGAATTTCTCCCAGACCCACGGCAGCCAGCGCAGCAACGCGAAACTCAACCACAGCGCCCACGCGAGGATAAGCACCTTGTAGATCCAGATGGGCATCGTAAACGCGGTCGCAACCGGCAGCACGGAATCACTGCGGTCGGCAAACCAGCCGAGAATCGAGCCGTAGGAACGATGCCCGGTCACGTGCATGTCGGGTGTGCCCAGCAGCCCCTGCGGCAGCGCGACGGCCACCGCCAGCAGGGCAACGATCGTAATGCCGGCGATGATCACCTGGAGAACATCGAATTTCCACCAGCTTAAATCGCTACCGGCAATGCGTTCGCGCGCCCCGCAAGCCAGTAGCCAGATCGCGACGAGGGCAAGGACAGGCCAGTTGAAGGTACTGAACCCAAGCCCCAGCAAGAGCCACTGCCAGCTGTTCAGCGGCGCCAGGCCGGTGCGCCCGAGTAGCAGCGCGAAGACAATCAATACAGCAAGTTCGGACCAGTACAGCACTGCGGGTCCGAGCCGCGGCCCGCGCGTCCCGATCAACCACCTGTCCTCCGGCAGCTGCAGCGACATCTCGATATTGCCGGCCGGCGCCCCGAGATCGACCTCGGGCGTCTTGGTCCGGAAACCCATAGCGCCACTCGATCGCCACGCGACACTGACGGAGTGCTCTCCCGGCAGGATCGGCAATGTGAGCTCGCCGTTCTCGGCGCGCAACGTCTGATCCCGTCCGTCGATCGTCAGCGACGTCATTTCCGCGTCATCCGGCAGTCGAATGACGTGTTGCGCGCCACGCGTACTGCGGTATTGCAGCGCCAGCACCACGTCGCTCGACCGGCTTCCGCGCGTCGTGGTCAATGCGACCGAGTCGAATGCCAGCGTCGATCCTGCACTGGCTTCGGGGCGCGTTGCCGTCAGCGTCAGTTGTTCACCACCACGTGGATCGAATTCGGCGACGCGCACATCGCTGTTGCTTTCACCGCTGTTGCTCTCGGGCAGACCCTCGAAAGTGGCGTTCCAGATATTGCCGACGGCAAAGCGCCAGGTTTCTTTCCACGGAACGCCTTGCCCTGCTGTCAGCACCAGGGGCGACTGCCGCGGCAGGTTCGAGGCCCAGCTCACCGAGTACTGGCGCGGATCCATCGACACCAGGACGTGCTGGTCGGTCACGGTGAAATCACCACTCACAATGGTCTCACCATCGAGTAACGGCACGTCGAGCGTGAGCGCACCTTGTGCCGGGGCAACACGAGTAACGGTCGTCCGTACGCGCCAGTCGAGGTCCAGCTCAATCGTGCGTTCAATCTGGGCGAACGGCGGGAAGCGGCTGCTTTCCCACCGCACGACATCGCCGCTCTCGTCGGTCTGCAGGCGTGTCAGTTGCAGCGACCCGGCAAGCAGGCGGCGATCCTTGACGCCGGCAACGAGCCAGCCATCGCTTGCGACAGTGACGACGCGAGCTGGTGTCGGGAACGGTACCTCGAGACTATCGACTGCCGGCACCGGACCGCGCAGGTCGACTCGATGCCGGCCCGGTTTCATGGATAGCCAGAACGAGCCATTGGCCATTCGCAGGACGCGCGCGTTGCCGGCGCCATTGACCAGGACCGCGTCGGGGCGCCAGCCTTGCGCCGAACCCGGCAAGGGTATGCCGACCTCCTCCGTCGCATGAATGTCCAGCGTCATGCTGATCGTGTCGGCGTCGACGCTAACCTCGGCAGCCGCGATTTCCGCACAGCGCGGCACGCAGTCGGGCATCTCGAGCAGGCGCTGCTCCAGTTGTCGAAGCAGCTCGGCATCGGGCATCTGTGCGTCGGCTTGCGGGCTGGCAGCGAGCAGGAACCCGCACAGCAAGACCGCCACTGAACCGGCTGCCTGGCTGCGGCCCAGCACAAGACCACCGGGAAGCGTCCAGCGGCGATTGACAATCTCTGCCGCAATGACACCGGCGAACAACAGCAGCAGCCCGACCTCGATGAATCGCAGGAGGCTGACCAGCCAGCCTGGCAGGATAATCAGCCGCATTTGCTGCTCGGCGTCGACGGGCCCGCTCCATTGCAAGGTGTAGTTGTTCCAGCGCCAGGTGGGTATGCCGGGTCCGGCCTGGACAATGGCGTTGGGCGCATACCGCGAGAAATTCTGCGGCTGCTTTGCACCGGTCACGACGATTTCCTGGAGTTCGTCCGATGTAGCGGGGACCGACTGAACCATCGTACTGACTGCCTTGCGAGCTTTTTGCGCCTCGGCTTCGGCGTCGTACCGGCTATCGGCGGCCCCAAACATGTCGAAGCTCTGCCCCCGATACTGGGGTTCGAGCTGCGGGTATATCGCGATGCGCAACTGACCTGCGATAAACGGCACGAGCACGATGACGAGTGCTGCGACGCTCAGCAACTGGTAGCTGCGCACGATGCGCCGCAGCCAGCCTTCGGGTGCCACGCGCAGCAGGGCGACGGCGATCAACAGGTTCAGCCAGAGCCAGTTGGGCGCCCCTAATTCATGGAAACTCAGGACGAGCGCCAGCAGCGCGGCGACGCCGGCGACAGGATTGAACAACCGCCACATCGCGACCGTGATGATCAAGACGAGGAAGAAATCGACCAGCTCCCATTCGCTCGCCCAGCTTCCGGCGGCGCGATCCACACCGGGTGCCGTAAGCAGCTTGTGTCCCGGCGGCAGATTCAGGCTTGTCTCGACATCCGCGAAACGTGCCTGCCAGCCCGTGACGGGCATGGCACCGCGGGTTTCGCTGCGCCCAAGCGCATTCAGGCTCACATCCGTCCGGCGAATCTCCACGCCTGTCTGTCCTTCGAGCGCACCGTCCGTAATGAGCAGCGCCTCGCCAACCTCCTCGGCTGCAAGCAGGGTGTAGGGGCCGCCCATGTCCAGTCGCCACCCGGTGCGCATCTTCCCGGCTACTTCGTCTTCGACTAGAAAGCTTTTGCCGTCGAAGCCGAGCCACATCGTCCTGTTGAGTTCCAGCTCGTTGCTGGCGGACACAACGCCGCGGCTGCGTTCGGTGATTTCGAATGTAGCGCCCGCGTCTACACGGTAAGCGGGAAACGACTGCCAGTTGGCGGGAACCTCAACCTGCGCCGGATCCACCGGCGGCAGGCCTTCGGCCGCCGTGACACGTAACCGGTCATTCGACTGGTAGCTCCAGATTTCTGTCGCCGGCAGGTTATGTCCCGCCTCCGGACTGCCGATGCTGTTCGTCACGTCCGGTGCTCGCGCGGTGAGGTTTATCACCCAGCGACCGGGACGGACCTGGAGCCGCAGGTTCCCGTCGGACTCGAGTTTCGCCGGTAACTGGCTCTGCAGGCCTGTCGGAATGAAACCGTCGGGGAGGATCGGGCCGAACAGCTCCTCACGGACAGCGCCTGAAACATCGATCCGCAGCGTCGTGACGAGACGCGTCGGCACCTCGTCAACAACGAGCCGGTAAACCACGGAGCGAACCGAGTCCACCGCGCGCGTGTCTCGTTCGCGCTCGCCGAGGAATACGCCATTGCCGTTCAGCTCCGGGCGCGCAACGGATCGACCATCGACCGTGAGGGACAACAGGCCACTCTCCGAAGGCACACGCAGCACGCCGGGGCGTTCCTCCCACTCGAAACGACCGGCGATCCAGTACGTGCCCGGACCGAGGCGAACACTTGGGACATTGTTGCGCGCGATTACTTCAACGGCACGATCGTTTACCGTTACGCGATCGGGCCAGTGTTCCGCGTTGCCCGGCAGGCTGACCCACTGCTCCTCGGCATGCAGCGTCCATTGCTGCATGAAGCGGCCGCCTGTCGACGTTACGTCGAGTTGCAGGCGCCCAGGCCAGGCGCAGAGGAAATTGGATCGTTCAACACCGTTGCCATCGAAATGGAACGGGCAGTCCAGGTACTCCCTGTCTTTCAGGACCCACTTCTGCCAGCCCTCAAGTTCGTCGGGGACGTAGTCCTGGGCAAAGACCGTGCCCGCCATGAGCAGCAGGGCAATAACAGATGACATGATGTTCTTACGCATGATGACTCTCCGGCAATGCGTGCCTGACACTATACGTGAACGCGGTGGGGCGTCACCCAGGGTTAGTAATGCGGCGGCCTTTCGTCGGCCGGGTCGCCCTCCGGACCTCCGGCACCCACCGCTTTTACGCGGTCGATCAACGAGCGGCAAAGTCCTTCCAGTTGCATCAATTTCGCCTGTTGAGTCGTGACGACATCGTTGAGTTCGTGCAGCAACTGGTCCTGGTGCGCCAGTCGTGTTTCGAGATCGATGAATCGTTCCTCGCTCATGGGCTCCCCCTGTTCGCGGTTTCCTATTCAGGTAGGATACACGCCAAATCCCTGCGGAACCCACTATGTCACTGCTTCGTTTCGACGATATCAGCCTCGAGTTCGGCGACCAGCTGATTCTTCGCAGCGCCGAGTTTTCGATCGAGTCCGGTGAGCGTGTCTGCCTCATCGGCAGGAACGGTGCAGGCAAGTCAACGACGCTCAAGCTGATCATGGGCACACTCGAACCGGATCGCGGTGAGATCATTGCAAAGGACGGCCTGATCGTCAGCCAACTCGAGCAGACACTGCCGGAGGGCATGGACATGCCCGTGACCGATGTCATTCGCTCGGGCCTCACCCGCGTAGAGGCGCTGCTGAGAGAGTACGAACGTCGCTCGCAGCTCGGACTCGACGAGCATGGATTGCGGGAACTCGAGGCGTTGCACGCGAAGATCGATGCGCACGATGGCTGGCACCTCGAGCAACGAGTCGAAACCACGATCACCGAGCTCAGCCTGCCCGCTGACAAGAAAATGAACGAGCTCTCGGGTGGCTGGCGTCGACGTGTCGCACTTGCCAGGGCACTTGTGCAAAAACCGGATCTTTTGTTGCTGGATGAACCCACCAACCACCTGGACATCGCGACGATCCAGTGGCTGGAGGACCATATCTACAATTTTTCGGGCGCCGTCATGTTCATCACGCATGACCGGGCCTTCCTGCAGCGACTGGCGACACGCATCCTCGAAATCGACCGCGGGCGGCTCACGAGCTGGCCCGGCGACTATGATAACTTCCTGAGAAGAAAGGAAAAATTAGTCGAAGACGAGGCCGTGGCCGAGGATAAGTTCGACAAGAAGCTGGCCGAGGAGGAAGCCTGGGTACGGCAAGGTATCAAGGCCCGGCGCACGCGCAACGAAGGCCGCGTGCGTACGTTACTGAAGATGCGCGAGGCCCGCGAGGCGCGGATTGCGAGGGCAGGAAAAGCCCGCATTCATATCGAGGAAGCCGAGCAGTCCGGCCGCAAAGTCATCCGCGCGCGCAACATCAGTTACAGCTACGGTGACGAGAAGGTCATCGACGACTTCAGCATCAAGATCATGCGTGGCGATCGGATCGGCTTGATCGGCAACAACGGCGTCGGCAAGACGACATTGCTGCGGCTGCTACTCGGCGAACTGGAACCGCAGGCCGGCACGGTGAAAATGGGCACGGGCCTGGAAGTTGGCTACTTCGACCAGCTACGACAGGCGCTCGACCCCGAGAAGTCGGTGGCTTACAACGTCGGTGAGGGCCGCACCTATATCAACCTCAATGGCAAGGACCGCCACATCGTCGGCTATCTCACGGGATTCCTCTTCAGTCCCAAGCGAGCCATGACGCCGGTGAAGTCGTTGTCGGGTGGCGAGCGCAATCGAGTCATCCTCGCGAAGTTGTTTACGCGGCCCGCCAACCTGCTGGTTCTCGATGAACCAACCAACGATCTCGATATCGAGACGCTCGAGGTCCTCGAGCAAAAACTCTGCGAATTCACGGGAACGTTAATCGTGGTCAGCCATGACCGGGAGTTCCTCGACAACGTCGTTACCAGCACCGTGGTATTCGAACAGGATAATAAAGTGCAGGAGTACGCCGGTGGCTATAGCGACTGGTTGCGACGCGGCCACGAACTCGCGGTAACCGACAATCCTTACGAAGTCGAACGCAGGAAACGCGAAGCGCTCGAGCGCCGCAAGGACAGGAAAGCGACGAAACTCAGTTACAAGGACCAGCGCGAACTCGACGGCCTGCCGGCGGAGATCGAACGGATCGAGGCGGAAATCGCGGCCTTGCAGGCGACGATCGCGACACCCGACTTCTATGCTCAGGACGCAGAGATCGTGCAGCGCGAGCTACACCGCCTCAGCGAAAGCGAAAAGCGCCTGGAACAGCGAATCGAGCGATGGGGTGAGCTCGAAACGCTGCAGGACTCCTTCCTAAAGTAGCTCGAACAGCAGCGCGACGCAGGCGATCCAGCCCGTGACGAATGCCAGCGTGCGCACCCACGGGATGCCCAGGGTGTAGGCGACGACATGCACGAGGCGTGCCCAGAAATACACCTGGCAGACGAGCACGGTCGTCGGGTTGCTGATGCCCGCGACATGAGCGATCAGAACCAGTGTCGCGAACACGACCAGGTTCTCAACGGCATTGTAGTGCGCCGCTTTCATGCGCCCGGCCCAGGCGGCCATGGGTTTCGGATTCTCCGGGTAGCCAACGGCGTCAACGAGACCGCGGACCATGATCACGTTCAGGACGTAAGGCACCCACATCACGGCTGACAGGGCAACCACCCAGGCAAGACTGGTAAGTTCAGGGGTCATTATTTACTCCTCTTTGCTTTTCTTGATCAGGAAGAAACACTTGTCGGGCATAGGCGCATTGTCCGGGTAGTCCACGACGACAAATCCCAGCGAGCGGTAGCACTGGCGGGCAGGCAGATTGTCCCGGTAGACGAACAGCGAGTACTCAGCGTAGTCATGCGCGGCGGCCAGTGCCGCGATGATCATGCTGACCAGTTGCCTGCCTGCTCCGTGGCGCCTCAGGGCGGGGTTCACGACCAGGCGCGCCAGGTGCCCTCGGCCGTCCCGGTCGTAAGACTGGCCGAACGCCGCCAGCCTGCCGTCCGCCGGCCGCAAGACGTAGGAAGTCATGAAATCGATACGGCAGTCCTCGCGGAAGGTCCGGGCCGTAAACGGATAACGGAAATTCGGTCCGCTCCAGGTGTCCACCGCGGCGGCATCCTGGAACCAGGCCATTATCTCTTCGAAGTCAGCGTCGGCCGCGAGCGCCAGGGTCCAGCCGCCGTCCTGTCGCGACCAGGCACTCACTCGCGATTCTTCGGCAGCGCGAAGTGCAACACGATATAGCCCATGATTCCGGACAACAAAGAACCAAGGATGATGCCGAGTCGCTCATCGAATACCATGCCGGGGTCGATGACCGTGTTCTCGAAGGCGAGCGAACCGACAAACAGGCTCATCGTGAAACCGACGCCGCACAGTATCGACACGCCATACAGACCGCCCCAGTTGGCTCCGTCCGGCAGTCGCGCAAGACCAAGCTTGATGGCGATGAGACAGAACAGGTAGATGCCGACCTGCTTGCCAACAAACAAACCGGCAGCGATACCCATGGGAACCGGGTGCAGGAGGCTGTCGAAGCTGACGCCGCCAAGGTCGATGCCGGCATTGACGAACGCAAACAACGGCAGGACACCCAGCGCAACAACCTGGTGGAGGTCGTGCTCGAGCTCGAGCAGAGGCGAATAGCCCTTATTGTCCGGATCACGCATCGGAATAAATGCGGCCAGCGCGACGCCGGCCAGGGTCGCGTGTACGCCGGACTTGAGCACGGCAATCCACATGATGATGCCGACCAGGACATACGAAGAAATGCTCATGACGCCACGCCGATTCAGGACCGTTAACGCGGCCAGGCAGACCCCCGCTACCGCGAGGGCTGCCGTCGACAGCTCAGCGGAATAGAAGATAGCGATGATAACGATGGCGCCGAGATCGTCGAAAATCGCCAGCGAGACCAGGAACACCTTGAGCGAAAGGGGCACGCGCGACCCCAGCAGTGTCAGGATACCGAGCGCAAACGCTATGTCGGTCGCAGCCGGAATTGCCCAGCCCTGCATCGCAACAGGATCATCGTGATTCAGGAACACGAACACGCCGACCGGCACAACCATACCCCCGACGGCCCCGAGGGCCGGGAGCAGGACGTTTGCCGGCCGCGACAATTCGCCCTCAAGAAACTCGCGTTTCAGTTCGAGGCCCACCAGGAAGAAAAAGATTGCCATGAGACCGTCGTTGACCCAGAGAAACAACGGTTTTGCTATCTGCAATCCGCCGACCCGAACCTCGACGGGCGTGTCGATAAAATAGGCGTAAAGACCGGCCGCACCCGTATTTGCCGCGAGCAGTGCAAGCGCCGCGGCCGCCATAAGGACGATGCCGCCCGCCGACTCGAGGCGGAGGAAGTTCCTTATTGTTGCCTGCATTGAGAACTACTCCGGCTGCTCGACAACTTCCTGGAAGCTGACGCTCAGGCCACCCGGTGCGACCGCGTAGTATATCTTCTCGCCGTGCGCCGCCACGGGTCCCTGTACATCGATGCCATTCTGCCTCGCCGTGGCTGCAACCTGGTCGGCATCGTCAACGACGATCTGCAACATCAGGCCGGCTGGCATATCGGCGCTCTTCTGCCAGATCTCTATCCAGCTTGTCCCGGCAGGAATCA
>JAOUNK010000307.1 GCA_029881015.1 Gammaproteobacteria bacterium
GATCTCGTTCTTGTCGTTCAGTGAATACCTTGCGATGAAACGACTGCCGACGACGCTCTCCTGGATCCAGTCGGTATCCGGGGCAAGTGTCCCAGCCTCCGCGAGGCAGGCGATTTTCGCACTGGTACCGGTGCCGCAGGGTGAGCGGTCGTACGCGCCACCGGGGCAGAGTACAAAGTTCCTGCTATGGGCGTCGGCGGCGTACGCTTCCGAGAAAAACTCGATGTGGTCGATCTCGCCGCCGTCCTGCCCGGTGATGCCCTGGTCGCGGAGGGCACGCTTAATCTTGAGGGCGGCGTCAGTGAGCGCCCGTTCATTGTCGAGATTGATCGCGCAGGGCGTGCCCTTGGCAAGGAAGAACCAGTTTCCGCCCCAGGCGACGTCGCCGGTAACGCTGCCATAGTCGGGTACCTCAACGGTGACGTCACTGCGGTAACGGAAGCTGGCGACGTTCCGGACCGTGACCGTGTTTGCATCGACAAGGTCGGCCGACACGACGCCGACGGGCGTTTCGAATTTCGACACACCGGGCCCGATCCTGCCCATGTGGCCCAGCGTAACGGCAGTGCCTATCGTCCCGTGGCCACACATGCCGAGATAACCCGTGTTATTGAAGAACAGTATGCCGGCGACGCAATCATCGCGCGTCGGTTCCACGAGCAGCGCGCCGACCAGGGCATCCGAGCCGCGCGGCTCGAGAATCGCGGTCCTGCGCACGTGGTCGAACTCCGCCGCGAATCGCTCGATACGCTCCTGCATGCTGCCCGAGCCGAGATCCGGCCCACCTTCGGTGATCACCCGCGTGGGCTCACCCTCAGTGTGAGAATCGATAAAACGCACAGAATTGCTCCCCAATGGAGGCGCCATTCTAGCCAAAAATCGGGTCCGGATACCGTAATAAACATAGGGTAATTCATGGAAGTCGCCATGATGAAGTCGATATAATTCAGGATTGACCTCTGATTCAGGGAAGTACCTCCGATGCCTCAGCTGGCTGATTCACAGGCTTTCGAGCCGAAACTCGCGCGACTCCACGAAATGCGCGAATTTGGCGGTCCCGCGATTACCCGCGGTGTGACCGACGATGTCATCCTGGACTTTCTTGCCGAGCGCGACGATCTCGCCCTGGCTATCGATCGCGCGTACGAGCGTTTCCAGGCACTGCAGCAAGCGCGGCCCGAGTACCTGGCGCTGGACGAGACGGAGCAGATTCGCCAGGCGCATGCCGGGCTGACGAACTTCTATGCCAAGGATGCCGTGAACCCATACGTCGCCGCAGGTGGCGCAGGGCCCTGGATCGTTACACTCAAGGGTGCCGTCGTGTACGACGTCGGCGGCTACGGCATGCTCGGTTTCGGTCATGCGCCGCAAGCCGTGCTCGACGCCATGAACAAGCCACATGTGATGGCGAACATCATGACGGCCAGCGCCAATACGCTCGATTTCACCGAGGCGCTCAAGAAAGAGATCGGCCATACGCGAGCTGGCGGTACGCCGTACGACAGTTTCCTGTGCATGAACAGCGGCTCGGAGGCGATGTCGGTTGCTACCCGCATCAGCGATATTCACACGAAGAAACTGACCGACCCGGGCTGCCGTTACGAGGGACGGAGAGCGCATGGGCTGACACTCAAGGGTAGCTTCCACGGCAGAACCGATCGTCCGGCACGCTTCTCCGATTCGACGATGCGCAATTACGCGGCACATCTTGCATCGTTTGCGAAGAGCGACTACCTGTTGACGGTCGAGCCTAACAACATCGATGCGCTCGAGGCCGTGTTCGCGGCCGCGGACAAGGACAACGTCTTTATTGAAGCGTTCCTGATGGAACCGGTCATGGGCGAGGGCAATCCGGGACAGCGGATTTCTCCGGAGTTCTACCAGCGCGCTCGTGAACTGACACGGGAGCACGGTACGATGTTTATCGTGGATTCCATCCAGGCAGGGATTCGCGCGCATGGCGTATTGTCGGTCGTCGATTATCCGGGCTTTGAGAAACTCGATGCGCCGGACATGGAGTCCTATTCGAAGGCGCTCAACGCTGGGCAATTTCCGCTCTCGGTCCTCGCGCTCTCCAGGGAAGCGGCAGAGACCTACCAGCGCGGTCTGTACGGGAACACGATGACGACGAATCCTCGCAGCCTGGATATCGCCGTAGCGGTTCTTGAGGCGATCACGCCCGAGATTCGCAAGAATATTCGGGAGCGCGGCAAGCAGATTCTCAAAGGACTTACGGCGTTGATTGACGAGACCGATGGTGCCGTGACCGACGCGCAGGGAACCGGCCTGCTGCTGAGCTGCGAGCTGGACGACAACTTCAAGATCTACGGGGCAAACAGCACCGAGGACTACCTGCGCAAGATCGGTCTTGCGGTGATTCACGGCGGCGCACATTCGCTGCGTTTCACACCCGTGTTCGACATCACGCCAAAGGAAGCCGACCTCATCGTTGCACTGACGAAGGAAGCGATCCTCCACGGACCGCGCGCGAGCTAGGCGGGACGGCGTCCGCGGCAATAGCCCTGCCGCATTTCTCCGGACTCGCAGACGACGACACCGGCGCGCCAGTTCTCGACGAAGTGATTGGCGTCCTGCTGGCCCAGCAGGTCGACCATCTTCGTGTACAAGGGGCCGCGAATCAGCTCGTATTCGCGACGTACTTCGGCGCGATACCAGGCCGAAGCGTCGGTTGTTTCAACCTCGTCAAAACCCGCGTCTCGCAACGTGGTGCCGTAGGTAGCCAGTGTTTCCATGGCGTAGGTCAGGCCCTCCACCTCGAACCAGTAGAGCATGTCTTCTGAGTACTCGGCTTCGGATCTCATCCACTCATAGCAACTGAAGTAGCCACCGGGTCGCAGTACACGCAGGATCTCGGCGAACAGGCGTTGCTTGCCTGCGGTCTGCGTGACGGCGCCGGATGAGACGACGATATCGAACGCACAATCGGGAAACTCGAGCGGACCCGGGTCCACGCACCTGAACGTGCAATGTTCCTGCAGGCCAGCCTCTCTTGCGGACCTGTTTGCCCTCTGAATCAGCGGCGCCTCGAGATCGATGCCGACGACCTGGGCGCCGTGGGTGCGAACCATTTCCATTGCCGGGCCGCCGATACCGCAACCGATGTCGAGTACGAGCTTGCCGCCCGGGTTGGTGCCGTCGAGCAGTTTTGCGACGTTGCCGGTGCCGCCCGGCGCCATGTAGCCCTCGCCCCAGATGAGTTCGAGCATTGTGACCATGTTGTCGTGATATTCGCCCATGCGACCGCCGTTCTCAGGGTGCATCGGCCAGCGCGGGGATCATCTTCCGGAGGCGCACATACATGAAAAGGTAGATCAGCATGGCTGCCAGGGATGCTATCGCGCACATGATAAACACGCCCTTGTAGCCGAGCCCCGCGGCGAGAATCGAGGCAGCGATGTTCGGGCCGAGGATTTGCCCGATTCCCTGCGCGCCCGGCATGAGTGCCGCGAAGCGACCCGAGTGATCGACGTTGGCAATTGTCGACATCTGGTACACATCGATAAAGATCCATAAGAAGTTGAAGCTGAACATGCTGACCAGGATGTTGGTGTTGTTGATGCCACCGGCCAGCATGCCGACGATGATCGCGTGAAAGACCAGGGTTACCAACAACGGCCGGGCGAGACCGTACCGGTTGCTGATGATGGTTGCGACAAGGCAGCCGACGATCGAGAAGAACGATGTGTAAATGAGCAGTTGGCTTACCCACGTGGGCGACGCCTCGGACGCCAGGCTGGCCAGTTCGATGTAGGTCCAGTAGGCACCGATGTTGATGTAGGTTGCGACGATCGCGCCAAGCACCAGCCACGGTACGTAAGCGGGCACATGCAGGTGTTCGACGTGATGCTCGCCGCCGCTCTCTTCAATGTCGAGTTCGACGTCCAGGCTCTTGTCCACGGGGCGTGGCGGAACCCAATGCAGGAACAGGAGGCCGAATACATAGCAACCGATGAACACGAGGTAGATACCGTTCATCGACAACTGCGGCAGGATGTACATTTCCAGCGCCTGCGAAAAAGCGAACGCAAACAGCATCATGTTGAAGGCGCGGGCCGGCCTCGATGTGCCGCCCAGCGTCGCAATGGCGACCGCCGTGTAAACGCCACTGCCGATGCCGGCAATAAGGCGCAGCCAGAGCACCTGCTCGTAGCTGACCATTACCATGCAGGCGGCATTTGCGCCTAC